>JALZJW010000100.1 GCA_030859565.1 Pseudomonadota bacterium | reverse complement strand
AAGCGCTCGCCGACGATATCAAGCAGCGCTTGCGGCTTAAGGCCCCGCCCGTGATCGAGCACATTGCCGGGCATCTATTCGTTAGTCTCGAGGTCCGCGCGCGCCCGATCTTCTTTTTCTGGCCGACGGGCTGGACGAGCAGCGCGAAATGATTTCGTTCGCATCGCTGCGGATCATGAATTGGATCGAAGCCCTGCATCAGAGCAGCCCGCCGCGCATCAGCCTCATTATCCGCAAGTCCTACGGCATGGCCCACTGCAACATGAGCGGCGGCAACATGAACAGCGACATCCTGCTTGCCTGACCCACTGCCGACGTCTCCTTCATGGCCCCGCCGTTGGCCGTCATGCAATTAACGGACTATCACGCAAAATATTTCGCTCATGAGCTGACCAAGCGCTGTTCAGCGGACAGCATGGAAAAGCTCGCCGGGGCCGTGGCGGGAGCGCAGGTCGACCTCAATCCCCACCAGGTGGACGCGGCGCTTTTCGCGTTCAACTCGCCGCTCTCAAGGGGCGCGTTGTTGGCGGACGAGCTCGGTCTCGGTAAGACCATTGAGGCGGGGCTTGTTCTTTCCCAGAGATGGGCCGAGCGGAAGCGCCGCATCCTCATCATCACACCGTCGAATCTCCGCAAGCAGTGGCACCAGGAGCTGGCTGAGAAGTTCTTCCTGCCCTGCCGGATATTGGAGACGAAGCCCTATAACGAGGCAATCAAGCAAGGGAATTGTCGTCCTTTTGAAATCAAAGACACCATCGTCATCTGTTCCTACCACTTCGCTCGCGCCAAGGCGACGGATATTGCCACTACCCCGTGGGACTTGGTCGTCATTGACGAAGCGCATCGGCTGCGCAACGTCTACAAACCGTCCAACGTCATTGCCAATACACTCAAGTCGGCGTTGAAAGAGCGGCACAAGCTGCTGCTGACGGCAACCCCACTCCAGAATTCGCTGCTGGAACTGTTCGGCCTCGTCAGCATTATTGACGAGCACGCATTCGGCGATCTCAAAAGCTTTCGCGAACAGTTCGCCAACCTGTCCCAGGAGCAGGTCTTTCATGCCTTAAAAGCACGCCTTCGGCCCGTCTGCCATCGCACCCTTCGCCGGCAAGTAACGGCCTACATTTCATACACGCGCCGACTGCCGCTGGTGGAAGAATTCACTCCTGAAGAAGGCGAGGACCGTCTTTACGAGCTGGTTTCCGAATACTTGCGGCGTCCGAATCTGCAAGCTCTGCCATCCGGTCAGCGTTCGCTCATGACCCTGGTCCTGCGCAAGTTGCTCGCATCGTCCACCTTCGCCATTGCCGGTGCGCTCACCTCAATCTCAAATCGGCTCAAAGCCAAGCTCCGCAAGCAGAATGCACCGGAACCGCTGGAAGACGAACTCAATCAGGACTACGAGGCGCTGAACGAGACCGCGGAAGAGTGGGACGAGGATCAGCCACCGGAATTGCTGTCGGACGAAGATTGCAAGGCCATCGAAGCCGAGATCGCCGATCTCGACGAATTCGCCCGCCTCGCAACATCCATAGATCACAACGCCAAGGGCAAGGCTCTGCTCAAAGCGCTCCGCATCGCCATGAAAAAGGCCACGGAACTCAAGGCTGAACAGAAGGCCATCATCTTCACCGAGTCCCGCCGCACGCAGGATTATCTGGTACGAGTATTGGCAGACAGCCCCTGGAAGGACGGCATCGTCCTGTTCAACGGCTCGAACACGGATGATCGTTCCAAGCAAATCTACGCCGCCTGGCTGGAGCGTCATCAAGGCACCGACCGCGTTAGCGGATCGCGCACGGCCGATATGCGCTCCGCGCTCGTGGACTATTTCCGGGAGCAGGGGCAGATCATGATCGCCACGGAGGCGGGTGCGGAGGGCATCAACCTCCAGTTCTGCTCGCTGGTGGTGAACTACGACCTGCCGTGGAACCCACAGCGCATCGAGCAGCGTATCGGCCGCTGTCACCGTTATGGGCAGAAGCACGACGTGGTGGTCGTGAATTTTCTCAATCGGAAGAATGAGGCCGACCAGCGAGTCTTCCAACTCCTCTCGGAGAAATTTCAACTTTTCGAAGGCGTTTTCGGCGCAAGCGATGAGGTCCTGGGCACCATCGAGTCCGGCGTGGATTTTGAGAAGCGCATCAACGACATCTACCAGCGCTGCCGGAAAACCGAAGAGATCAAGACTGCTTTCGATCAACTCCAGCTGGAACTCAACCTCGAAATCAACCAGGCGATGACCACCACTCGCCGAAAGCTTCTGGAAAACTTCGACGACGAAGTGCGTGAAAAGCTTCGTGTGCAGGATGAAGCCTCCAGGGCCGTGCTCACTCGCTTTGAGCAATTTCTGATGCGCCTGACCCGGCACGAGTTGAAAGAGCACGCCGAATTTCCCGACGACTCCTCATTCCGTCTGCGTGCTTCGCCGTTTGCCGGCGAAATTCCATTGGGTCTTTACGAGCTGCCACGCCGATCCGGTGAGGCGCTTACCTATCGTCTGAACCACCCGCTGGCGGAAGCAGTGATCGCCCAGGCAAAGGGTCGCGAATTGCCGCCAGTTGAGATTCAATTCAGCTACAGCGGTCACCAAGGCAAGATCAGCGTTCTGGAGCCGCTGCGCAGGCAAAGCGGCCATCTTTCCCTGTCGTTGTTTATGGTGGAGTCCTTAGAGCAGGCCGAGGATCACCTGATTATTGCCGCCATAACAGACGCTGGCCAGCCGTTGGATGAAGAAGCCGCGCATCGCCTGTTTTCGTTACCCGGCTCAGCAATCCCCTTACCGTCCGAAGACGGTGCCGGAACCAAAGCGCCGCTCATCGAAGAAATGGTCGAGCGCCGGCAGGCCGACATCCGGCGCACAATCTCGGAACGCAATGGCCGCTTCTTCGAGGCCGAAGCCGACAAACTTGACGGCTGGGCGGAGGACATCAAACTGGGGCTCGAACGTGAACTCAAGGAGCTAGACCGTCAGATAAAAGAAGCACGTCGCATCGCGACCACAGCGCCAACTTTGGAGGAGAAACTCGACGGGCAAAAACGGATCAAGGCGCTGGAAACGCAGCGCAGTGAGAAACGGCGCTCGCTCTTTGACGCGCAAGACAAAGTAGACAAGCAACGTGATGAGTTGATTACTCAGATTGAAGGCAAGTTGCAACATCAAACGGAACTGCGCGAACTCTTCAGCATCCGATGGACTCTGCGATGAGCGGCTAACTGCTCAGCATGAATGCTTCCAGCCAAGATTCCTCACTCCGGCTCCGATTGTGGGCATCACTGCTGCTGTTTGTCAGCGCGTACTCTCCGCTGCTGGTGATTCTGGTGGTGCAGGACTTCGACCCCGAGACAATGCTGCCGAAGCACCCCTGGCTTGCGGCAGCGCTGTTATTCATTGCGGGACTTTCCGTTGCCGCTATTCTGCGCGCCGTTCGTGAGGTTCAAGGCGGGCTGGTAGTGGAGGTCTCAAAGGCCTCGAACAAATCCGGAGAGATGTTTGGTTATACGATTCCGTATGTCCTTTCGTTCCTTCGGGTTGATCTGGGCAGTTGGCAAATGATGCTCTGCCTCCTGATCTTTCTCGGCATGACGTTCGCCATCGCATACCGAACCCAGACCGTCTTCGTGAATCCCGTGCTCGCGGTTGCGGGTTACATGCTGATCGACTGCACGTTCAAGCGCGGCACCGTCGAAACACAAGCCATGGTTCTATCGAAAAAGCCGTTGGTGGATCGGGACGACGTGCCGGTTAGAAAGGCTTTCGCACTATCTGTATGTGGCCGTGGAGGTTACGTAGGTTCTCAGAGTGAAAACATGACTACGAAATCGTTACGAGCGTTCAAAAACCTCCGCTCCGCGGACTTAGCAAGATGGAGCGTCGTTTTCTGGATCGTTAAGAGGAGAGTGATTCAGAGGGAAGCGAGCTACAACGTGCTTCGCGTGGATATCGACCCGAAACTGGAGAAGCGCCTCAAGCAATACGTGCGCAACCAGGTGCAGAGCAAAGAGTTTCATCTGGCCGAATACGATTTCACTAATGCCGATACCGACGATGTTCTTCTCACGCTGGAGTCCGACGCTACAGACTTTCTAAAGGTGGAAAACGCAATAGTCAAAGTGCAATCGGCAATTTCAGAAGGATTCGAGAATGGCCGCGTTACGGAGCACAACCAACTTCTGAACTCGTGGGCGTATGTGCTCGAGTTCGAGCATGGAAAAGAGCGCTTCTACGCTTGGCGAAAGATCAACTCGATGAGCCAGCCTAAAGCCGTTCACTCCAGGAAGGCACTGCTATTCCTGAATCAGCGACTCACCGACCTAGATGAAAAAGAAGTGTTTCTGATTGACCCTAATTTCGATTTCTTTGTATTCGGCGGCGTGACATTTATTGCTAGCAAACGAGATTTTGAGAGCGCAATGAACTTTCGCGAGGGAATGAAGGCGCACGGTGGAGAGATTCTTGGAGAGTTGGAATCATTAGGTATCTTGAGTAATGTTGCTGTGGTTCGCTCGTTAGTGGGCGACAACCTTCACTACCTTCGAAAGCTGGCGTCAATCCGTAAGGCAGGCTACTACAAGGAGCCCGACTATCTTCAGCGGCTAATCAAGGTCAACGCTTCGGAAGGATGGGGATTGAAAGTCGAAAACGGCCAGATCGTTGCTGACGTAGCGACATTTGAGCTGCTCTTGAAACTATTGAACAACGACCGGCTCAGGTCGCCTATCAACGACGAACTCTTTGATTCCGCAGCAAAGACTAAGGTCGGGGCATCACCCAAGCGATCATGACGGGATCAAAACAAAAACTTGAACTCACCTGGATCGGGAAGGAAACGCGGCCTAAGCTGGAGCCGCGCATCCTGCTTGAAGACCCGGAGAGGTCGTATCACGCGAAGCATCGCGTAACAGACGAGGACATCTTCGACAACCGCCTCATCTTCGGCGACAACCTGCTGGCGCTGAAGGCGCTGGAACAGGAGTTTGCGGGCAAGGTGAAGTGCGTCTATATCGACCCGCCGTACAACACTGGTTCGGCCTTTACGCACTACGACGACGGTGTTGAGCACTCACTCTGGCTTTCGCTGATGCGTGACCGCTTGGAGGTGTTGCGGCGACTTCTCACGCCGGATGGCTCTATTTGGATCAGCATTGACGACAACGAGATGCCGTATTTGAGAGTACTGATGGATGAGGTCTTTGGGCGAGCGAACTTTGTTGCCACCGTGATCTGGGAGAAGGTGTATTCGCCGAAGAGCTCAGCCAAGTTTCTCTCGGAGAACCATGACTACGTGGTCTGTTACGCCAAGGACTCCTCGCGGTGGCAGCGCAATTTACTGCCACGGACAGAACAGCAAGACAAGGCATACAAGAATCTGGATAGCGACCCGCGAGGGCCGTGGAAGGCAGGCGACCTGTCGGCCCGCAACTACTACAGCGTTGGGCGCTATCCGATCACATGCCCGTCGGGGCGGATCATTCCGGGACCGCCACAAGGTATGTATTGGCGCGTGTCAAAGGATCGTCTCACAGAGTTGGATAAGGAAGGGCGCATCTGGTGGGGCAAGGACGGGAACAACGTTCCAGCCATGAAGCGGTTTCTCACCGACGTGCTTGCTGGTGTTGTGCCGGAGACCATCTGGACCTACCAGGAAGTGGGACACAATCAGGCAGCGAAGCAGCATCTCAAAGAGCTGTTGCCAAGCGAAGAGGACTTGTTCATTACGCCCAAGCCTGAGGGTCTGATCGAACGTATCTTCACAATCTCGACCGCTACAGGCGACCTCGTCCTCGACTCCTTCGTTGGCTCCGGCACCACTGGCGCCGTTGCCCATAAGATGGGCCGCCGCTGGCTCATGGTGGAGCTGGGTGAGCACTGCCACACGCACGTCATTCCTCGCCTGCAGAAAGTTATCGACGGCGAAGACCCCGGCGGCATCACGGATGCCATGAATTGGAAAGGCGGCGGCGGGTTCCGTTACTTCCACCTCGCGCCGTCACTGCTGGAAAAAGACAAGTGGGGCAACTGGGTCATCAACAAGGAATACAAGGCGGAGATGCTAGCGGAAGCGCTGTGCAAACTGGAAGGCTTCCAGTACGCTCCGAGTGACACTGTGTATTGGCAGCATGGTCATTCCACGGAGCGGGATTTCATCTACGTCACGACCGCCAATCTGAGTCACGACCAGCTTCAACAACTGAGCGATGAAGTAGGGGCGGACCGGGCCCTACTCGTGCTGTGCACCGCCTTCCGCGGGAAGCCAGACCGGTATCCGAACCTCACCGTCAAGAAGATTCCGAAACAGGTGGTAGCGCGCTGTGAATGGGGACACGACGATTACAGCCTGCAAGTGGAGAATCTCCCCAAGGCGCCGCCCAAGCCGGGTCAGATCTCCTTGGATCTTGGCGACATTGGTGGCGGAAATAGGCCATGACGCACAAGAGAATCCTGATAATTGCGGGGCCGAATGGGGCGGGGAAGACGACATTCGCCACCGAATTCCTGCCGAACGAGGCGGACTGCCCGCAGTTCGTCAATGTGGACCTGATCGCGGCCGGGTTGTCGCCTTTTGCTCCGGAACTCGCGGCAGTGAAGGCTGGCCGGCTCATGCTGGAGGCCCTAGCGGAGCTCGAGAAGAAGGGTGAGAGTTTTGCCTTCGAGACGACATTATCCGGCGTGACTTACGCGCGCCGCATTCCCCGCTGGCGAGCGGCCGGTTATCATGTCACGCTGTATTTTCTTGCCTTGCCGTTGGTTGAGCTGGGCATCGCACGAGTCGCGGAGCGTGTGCGGCAGGGCGGTCATCATGTACCCGATAGTGTTGTCCGGCGCCGGTTTGTGTCGGGCCGACGGAACTTTGACCGCATATATCGTGATCTGGTGGACGCCTGGGCGCTTTACGACAATTCCGGCGCGGAGCCGGTTTTGATGGACTGGAGAGAAATGCCATGAACCCGAAGAGCATTGAGCAGGCGCGTGACCCCGACCTGCGGAATTCGCTGGTCGCACTCAAGCGGGCAGCCAAGCGTGCCCGTGAGACCGCCTTGCGCACCAAGACGCGGGTGGTCATCGCACGCGACGGTAAGTGGGTGCGCGTTTCGCCCGCGAAGCTCGCACAATAGCGAGCCAAGTGAATCACCAGGTCAACGCCATTGCGGGCCGCCTGAGTCTGAGGCCGCCTCAGCGGCGCTCGCTGGAGATTCTTGATCGGATCACGGAGATCGTGCCGCCGAGAAGAGGCGCCGACGTTCAGTCTGCGCTGGACGCAGTCCGCAGCGAGTTCCCGACCGTTACGGACTTTGAGCGAGAATTTCCGTCGCTCTGCTTTGCGTTGGCGACGGGTGTCGGCAAGACGCGGCTCATGGGCGCGTTCATCAGCTATCTGCATTTGGCGCACGGCATCAACAATTTCTTTGTGATGGCGCCCAACCTGACGATCTACAACAAGCTGATCGCGGACTTCACGCCGAACACACCCAAGTATGTTTTCAAGGGTGTTGCCGAATTTTCTGTGAACCCGCCGGCCATGATTACGGGCGACAACTACGACCAGCACGACCCGGCCAGCGGGCTGTTATTCGGTGGCGTGCGCATCAACATTTTCAACATCTCCAAGATCAACTCCGAAGTGCGCGGGGGCAAGGCGCCCCGCATTAAGCGGCTGTCCGAATACATCGGCGAGAGTTACTTCGACTATCTGGCAGGTCTGCCGGATCTGGTGCTGATCATGGACGAGTCGCACCGCTACCGGGCCTCGGCCGGTGTGCGGGCGATCAATGAACTGAAGCCGATCCTGGGACTAGAGCTCACTGCCACGCCATTTACAGAAGGCGCCCGCGGCGCGGTGCCGTTCAAGAACGTCATCTTCGACTATCCGCTCAGCAAGGCGATGGCGGATGGCTTTGTTAAAGAGCCCGCGGTGGTCACGCAGAAGAACTTTGATCCGCGGCAATTCTCCGCCGAGCGGCTGGAGCAGATCAAGCTGGAAGACGGTATTCGGCTGCACGAGAGCGTGAAGGTGGAGTTGGAGACGTACGCACGACAGAACGATCAGCCCATCGTGAAGCCTTTTGTGCTTGTCATCGCCCGCGACACGACACACGCCGGCCAATTGCTGAAGTTGATCCAGTCAGACAAGTTTTTTGAGGGCCGCTACCGGGAAAAGGTCATCCAGGTGGATTCCAGCAAGACCGGCGCGGAAGAAGACGAGATGATCCAGCGGCTGTTGGCCATCGAGAAGACCGAGGAGCCGACGGAGGTTGTGATTCACGTCAACATGCTCAAAGAAGGCTGGGACGTGACCAACCTCTACACGATTGTGCCCCTGCGCGCGGCGAATGCACGCACTCTCATCGAACAGTCCATCGGCCGTGGGCTGCGCCTCCCCTATGGGCAGAAGACAGGCGTGAATGCTGTTGACCGCCTCAACATCGTGGCCCACGACAGGTTCCAGGAAATCATTGATGAAGCCAGCAGGCCGGGCTCGGTGATCCATCTGCAGAAGGTGATCCTGGATCCGACCAGTGATTTGCAGAAGACGGTCACAGTGGTGGCACAGTCCAATGTCCTGCACCAGATCGGCAAACCCGCCGAAGCGGGCGCAACGCCGGGCGTGAAGACGCCTGCGCCAGTGTTCAAGACCGAAGCCGAGCAGCAGGTTGCGCAAATCGCCTATGAGGTGATCAAGCGGCACGAGTCGTTGCCGGGTTCTGTGGCGCTGCTGAAGCGTGACGTGCAGGCAGCGATGATCAAGGAGGTGGCGGCGGCCTACAAGCCGGTGCAACAAGAGCTGGAAGGAATTTCCAAGCCGCCGGACATAAAGAGCATCGTCGCCAAGACCACGGAGCTTGTTGTCGGACAGACCATTGATATTCCCCGCATCCTCGTAGTGCCGAAAGGCGAGGTGACGGTCGGCTTCAAGCCGTTCAAGCTCGATCTATCAGGGATCAACTATCAACCCGTCACGCGGGACTTGCTGATCCAGCACCTGCGAACGCGCCAGCAGGACACGTTGAGTGCACTTAACGCGCAGTACCGCGAGCAGCGCTTGGAGGACTACGTCGTCCGCGCACTGGTGGACTTCGACGATATCTCTTACGACGATCACGCAGAGCTTCTTTATGACCTTGCCGGTCAGGTTACGCGACACTTGCGGGGTTATCTCTCCGAAGACGACACCCGCAACGTGCTGCAGTACCACGAGCGGCAGATCGCCGAATTCATCCACGTGCAAATGCAGCCGCACTACTGGGAAAAGGCTGCGGGCTACGAGGTGGTTGTTACAAAGGGATTTACGACCCTGAAACCCTCCGCGTTCACGGCCGTCGCTGCGGACAAGGTCCAGGACGTGCATCAGGCTGTCGCAGACAAGGGCAAGATCGGTCAGCTCGTCTTTGGCGGGTTCAACCGGTGTCTCTATTCGTTTCAGAAATTTCAGTCCGACGCTGAGCGCAAGATGGCGATCATCCTGGAACGGGAAGCGCTGAAGTGGTTCAAGCCCGCTAAGGGCCAGTTCCAGCTCTTCTACAAATTGGGCGCCAAGCAGAACGAGTACCAGCCCGACTTTGTCGCGGAGACAAAGGACAAGATCATCATGCTGGAACCCAAAGCCAAGAACGAACTGACCAGCAATGAGGTTTTGGCGAAGAAGGCCGCCGCCCTGCGCTGGTGCGAACTTGCAACCGCGCACAGCAAAGAGAATGGCGGCAAAGCGTGGGAGTACCGGCTGATTCCGCATGACGTGATTGCAGACAACATGAGCCTACAGGCGCTTAGGCCACAGCGCCTAGACTTTCTCCGACATGGCAAGGTGTCGGCCTGCGGCCGACGGGTTGGTGGGTTACGCCGCAAACAGCGCGGCTATCCCACCCTACATCTAATTCGTGGCGAGAGAGGGTGTGTGGGTTTATTGGCGTCGTTTTGTTCAACATTCAAGACGTGAGTATCTTGCACCGCAAGTATACCTTCCCCTTTTCAGATCCGCGTAACAGGCTATCTCCAGGGAAATAAACACCGCGATGTGATGTTACCACACTACGCCAGAGCAAGGCGCGAATCGCAGGTCAGGGCTGGCCCGAGGTCGATCGGATCTCGTCGATCAGCTTCGAGGAAACTGGATCACCTGGTTGCGACGTTCCCAGCAACCACGCCAGGATGTCTTGGTCCGCTTGGTCGAGCAGCTCGGCGAAGCAACGTTGATCGGCTTCGGCTAGCTGGTGGTAGCGGCGATCGAGAAATCTTTCAAGGACGATATCGAGCTCGCGCATCCCGCGCCGGCAACGCCATCGGAGCCGGTTGGTCGAAGTCACGAACTTAGGGAAGCTCTGCAAAAGTGTCGCGAGCAAGTCCAGATGCGCGAAGCCGCGGAGCGAGTCGCGAGACATATCAGGTAGATAGGCGAGCGACGAGCGAGCACGCGACAAAGCATATGGGCTGCGCAGTAACTTTTGCAGAGCTTCCTTAACGGGGTCTCACAGCGCTCGCGTTAGCAGCAATTTCTTGATCTCCCCGATCGCCTTCGCCGGGTTGAGGCCCTTGGGGCAGGCCTTGGTGCAATTCATGATCGTATGGCAGCGGTACAGGCGATACGGATCTTCGAGCGCATCGAGGCGCTCGCCCGTGTTTTCGTCGCGGCTGTCGACGATCCAGCGGTAGGCCTGAAGCAGAATAGCAGGCCCGAGAAAACGATCACCGCTCCACCAATAACTCGGACAACTCGTCGAGCAACAGGCGCAGAGAATACATTCATACAGCCCGTCAAGTTGGGCGCGGTCTTCCTTGGTTTGCAAGCGCTCGCGGGCGGGCGGCGGTGTGTCCGCCTGTAACCAGGGTTTGATCGAGGCGTACTGGGCATAAAAATGCGTCATATCGGGCACCAGATCCTTGATCACCGGCAGGTGCGGCAGGGGATAGACGGAAACGTCCATCTCGGCGTCATCGATGGCCTTGGTGCATGCCAGCGTGTTGGATCCATCGATATTCATCGCGCACGAGCCACACACGCCCTCGCGGCAGGAGCGCCGGAAGGTCAGCGTGGCATCGAGCTCATTTTTGATGTAGATAAGTGCATCCAGCACCATCGGGCCGCAGCGGGTCAGATCGATATCGAAACTATCCAATTGCGGCGGCTTACCGGAATCCGGTTCATAGCGGTACACCTTAAAACGTTTGACCCGCCGCGCGCCCGCCGGCGCGGTTAAATGTTTTCCCGCCTCGATATTCTCAAGGATTGGCAATTTCATGGCACGCATCGCTGTCCCTCGCCGATCAGGTTGTTGATATCGTCAGAGGTTGTGAAAAAACCGTTGCGAGCGATGGGAGGTCGCGTTGCGCCGGAGCGCAAGACGGTTTCGCCGGGAGCGAAACGGAGCGCAAGCCCCGAAGGGGCGAGTCCCAAGGATGGGGCGAGCAACCGGAGTGTATATTGAAATACATGAGGATTCCGAGCACCGCCGGAACGCGAAATCCCGAGCGCAGCAGATTTTTTCACAAGCTCTCAGTACACGCGCGCTTTGGGCTGAATGACCTTGACTTCATCCGTGAGCGTACGCAGGTGCACCGGCCGGTAGTCGAAGCGCGTCTCGCCGCGTTCATCGAGCCAGGTCAACGTGTGCTTGAGCCAGTTTTCATCGTCGCGTCGAGGATAATCCTCGCGCGCATGCGCGCCGCGGCTCTCGGTGCGGTTCTGAGCCGCGCCGATACTCACGATCGCCTGTCCCAGCAAATTATCAAGCTCCAGGGTTTCCACCAGATCGGTGTTCCAAATGAGGGAACGATCCGATACCCGCACGTCGGAAAATGACTCTCGGATGGATTTGAATTTGTGAATTCCCTCGTCGAGCAACTCCGCGCTCCTAAAAACCGCCGCGTGGTCCTGCATCACGCGTTGCATGTCCAGCCTGATCTTCGCGGTCGGTCGCGATCCTTGCGCGTGACGCAGTCGATCGAAGCGTGTCAGCACGGCTTCGGTGATTCCCTCTGGCAGCCGCTTGTGAGCCTGCCCGGGTTGGATATGGGCCGCGCAGTAGTTGGCCGCCGCGCGTCCGAACACGATGAGGTCGAGCAGCGAATTGGACCCCAGCCGATTGGCGCCGTGGACGGAAACGCAAGCGCATTCGCCGATGGCCATGAGACCCGGCACGACCGCATCGGGATCACCGTCCCTGAGCGTCACGGCCTGGCCGTGATAGTTGGTCGGGATCCCGCCCATGTTGTAGTGCGCGGTGGGGATCACCGGTATCGGTTGCTTAGTGACGTCCACCCCCGCGAAGATCCGCGCGGACTCCGCGATGCCGGGCAAACGCTCGTGGATGACATCCGCTCCCAAGTGCTCCAGGTGCAAGAAGATATGATCCCGTTCCGGCCCCACCCCGCGCCCTTCCCGGATCTCGATGGTCATGGAACGGCTGACGACGTCGCGCGAGGCTAGATCCTTGGCGTTCGGCGCATAACGCTCCATGAACCGTTCGCCTTTTGAATTGGTGAGATAGCCGCCTTCGCCGCGCGAGCCTTCGGTAATCAGGCAGCCGGATCCGTAGATCCCGGTCGGATGAAACTGGATAAATTCCATGTCCTGGAGGGGTAGTCCCGCGCGCAGCACCATGGCGTTGCCGTCGCCGGTGCAGGTATGGGCGGAGGTGCACGAGAAGTAGACGCGTCCGTAACCCCCGGTGGCGAGCACCACGGTGTGGGCATGAAAGCGGTGCAGCGTGCCGTCATCGAGATTCCAGGCCAGGACCCCGCGGCAGACTCCCTCATCGTCCATGAGGAGATCCAAGGCAAAATATTCGACGAAGAACTCCGCGTTGTGCTTCAGCGCCTGCTGATACAAGGTATGCAGGATGGCGTGCCCGGTGCGATCGGCCGCGGCGCAGGTACGCTGGGCAACCCCCTCGCCGTAATGCGTGGTCATCCCCCCGAAGGGACGCTGGTAGATTTTGCCGTCTTCGGTGCGGGAGAAGGGAACGCCGTAATGCTCGAGCTCGATGACCGCCGGCACCGCCTCGCGGCACATGTATTCGATCGCATCCTGATCCCCTAACCAGTCAGAGCCCTTGATCGTGTCGTACATATGCCAACGCCAGTCGTCGGGCCCCATATTGCCGAGCGCAGCGCTCATGCCGCCTTGCGCCGCGACGGTGTGGCTACGGGTCGGAAACACCTTGGTGATACACGCGGTCGTCAACCCCTTTACCGCCATACCGAAGGTGGCGCGCAAGCCGGCGCCGCCGGCGCCGACCACGACGATATCGTACTGGTGTTCGACGATGGGATAGGCCGGCGCCAAGTTACGCCCCCCCCACCGCGATGCGTAGAATCGCAATGCCGGCCACGAGAACGAGCGCCGAGATTATGAACTGGATCCCCACCAAGACGGCGACTTTCAGTCCTTCATTGTGCACATAGTCTTCAATGACCACCTGTACGCCGAGGAGGGCGTGGTAGAACAGGGACACGACGAGGAGGATGAGAAACGCGGCCACGATCGGGGATCGGATCCAGGTGACGACGGCGTCGTAATCCGCGCCGATCATGGTGATGATCGAGGCTGCAAACCAGAGCGATAAGGGGATTAGAGCGACGGCGGTGATTCGCTGCCACCACCAGTGGCTTACCCCTGTTTTCGCGGATCCCAAACCACGGGCTCGCCCCAGCGGGGTCTTCAAGCTCACGCGGGACCTCCGGAGAACAGGATTCCGATGAGCCAGGTGATGACGGTCAGCACGACCGTGAGAACGATCACGATATGTCCCGAGGTGTCCACGGTTTTCTGCTCAAAGCCATAGCCCGCATCCCAAAACAGATGACGTACGCCGTTACAGAGGTGGAAATACAAGGCAAACGAGCATAAAAACAGGCCCAGCGATCCATACCACGAGCCCAGCAGCGCTTGTGCTTCGAGATAGGCGGTCTCGCCGCTCGCGATCGCAACCAGCCAATAGACGAGCAGCACCGACCCTAGCGTGAGGAACACGCCGGTCAGGCGATGCGTGATCGACAAGATTGCGGCGAACGGAAGCCGGTAAATCTGTAGGTGCGGTGAGAGGGGACGGTGCGCCATGCGGATGTTTTATTAATTTTCCCTAGAACTTACCCGCGACATGGAACCGCTCGCACGTTTATCGTTCGCGACGGGTGATCGTCGCACGAGGGTGCGAATGAGAGCGCGATAAGCCCTAAAAATCGATACAGCGCCCGCGCCGCTCCCAATCGCCGTAACGTGTCGGTTCCGGCCCGCCGGGCCCGCCGATCTCCTTGGG
>JALZJW010000099.1 GCA_030859565.1 Pseudomonadota bacterium | reverse complement strand
GGGTTATACCGGTTGCGCGACCGTGGACGAACTTCGCACCCAATCGAAGTTCGTGCGCGTCACCTACGCTGGGATACGGGAGAGTCATGTACACGACGTGGCGATCACCAAAGAAGCACCGAATTACCGCATCGAATAAGAGCCCGCGTAGTTTTCATATTGGACCTTCCCGGACGACGGGCGCCATGCCAGATATCTATCGCGATCGCATCCTCATCCTCGATTTCGGCTCTCAAACTACCCAGCTCATCGCCCGGCGCATACGCGACGCCGGGGTCTATTGTGAGATCCATCCCTACGATCTCGCCGACGAGCGGATCCGGAGCTTTGAGCCGCGCGGCATCGTGCTCTCTGGCGGCCCGGAATCCGTCACGCTAGCGCCGGAGGCCGCGGCGCCCGCGCCGGTCTTTGCGCTCGGTGTGCCGGTGCTCGGTATCTGTTATGGGATGCAGACGATGGCGGCGCAGCTCGGCGGCGCGGTCGAATCCTCGCGCGTTCGGGAGTTCGGTTTCGCCCAGGTCTCGGTGTCCGGCCATTCCCTTCTGCTCAAGGATATCGAGGACCATCTGAGCCCGGATGGCCACGGGGTGCTGGATGTGTGGATGAGCCACGGCGATCGCGTTACCGAGTTACCGCCCGGATTTATCCGCATCGCCGCAACCGAGGGGGCGCCGATCGCCGGCATGGCCGACGAGGCGCGCCGGTATTATGGCCTGCAGTTCCATCCCGAGGTCACTCACACGCGCCAAGGGCAGCGCATCCTTGCCAGGTTTATCCATGAGATCTGCGGCTGCGGCAGCTCCTGGACCACCGCGAGCATCATCGCGGACAGCATGGCGCGCATGCGCGAGCGGGTCGGGCGGGATCGGGTCCTGCTGGCGCTTTCAGGTGGCGTCGATTCCTCGGTGGTCGCCGTGCTCTTGCGGCGTGCGATCGGTGATCAATTGACCTGCGTCTTCGTCGATAACGGCTTGCTGAGACTGAACGAGGCCGATCAAGTCACGGCGACATTCACGCGCCACCTTGGTGTCCAAGTGCTGCGCGTGAACGCCGCCGATCGCTTCCTCAATGCCTTGGCGGGCTTGCACGATCCCGAAGAGAAACGTAAGGCTGTCGGCCGGGAATTCATCCAGGTATTCGAGGAAGCGGCGCGGACACTTCCCAACGTAGCCTGGCTGGCTCAGGGCACTATTTATCCCGATGTCATCGAATCGGCGCATGCGGCGACCGGCAAGGCCCACGTCATCAAATCCCACCATAACGTGGGTGGCCTGCCAGAACGCATGCGGCTGACGCTGCTCGAACCCTTGCGGGAGCTATTCAAGGACGAGGTCCGCAAGATCGGCATCGATCTCGGCCTGCCCTACGATATGGTCTACCGCCACCCTTTCCCCGGCCCGGGGATCGCGGTCAGGATTTTAGGGGAAGTCACCGCGGCGCGCGCCGAGACCTTGCGCCAGGCGGATATAATCTTTATCGACGAGCTTCGCCGGCAGGAGTTGTATGAGAAAGTCAGCCAAGCTTTCGCGGTGTTGCTGCCGGTCAACTCGGTGGGTGTCACCGGCGATGCGCGCCACTACGCGCCGGTCATCGCCTTGCGAGCCGTCGAGACCTTGGATTTCATGACCGCCCGCTGGGCGCCGCTCGCGCACGAATTTCTGGATCACGTGGCGCGGCGAATTCTCAACGAGGTTCCCGGCGTCTCAAGGGTGGTGTATGACATCTCCGGCAAACCGCCGGCGACCATCGAGTGGGAATGAACGGCGAGGACTCGGCGTTCCGGCCAGGGGGCCTAAGGGCAGCGGATGATGAGCGCTGGATGCGGCAGGCGCTCGCTCTCGCCCGCCGTGCCGAAGAACACGGCGAAGTCCCCGTCGGCGCCGTCGTGGTGCTCAATGATGAGATCATTGGGGAAGGGTGGAACCAACCGATCCACCGCAACGATCCCACCGCCCATGCCGAGATCATGGCCCTGCGGCGTGCGGCGGAGCGGATTGGAAATTACCGCATGCCCGGCTGCTCTTTGATCGTAACCTTGGAACCCTGTGTCATGTGCGCGGGCGCCAGCGTGCATGCTCGGATCGCGCGGATGCTCTACGGTGCGCGTGATCCGCAGGCGGGGGCGGCGGGCAGCGTCTTCGAGATCCTAGGCAGCGGCCGCTTTAATCACTACGTGGAAGTGCGGGGCGGGATCCTCGAGGCCGAATGTTGTAGTTTACTTAAACAATTTTTTGAGCGGCGTCGCGTGGAAGCGAGGAACGCCGCGCAGGCATCACGGTGCGGCGGCTAGCGCGAGAGCTCGGGCGGCGATTGCAGCATCGGGGCTACCGGCTCGCCACCGCCGAGTCCTGCACCGGCGGTTGGGTAGCCCAGGCGGTGACCTCGATCGCGGGCAGCTCCGCGTGGTTCGAGCGCGGTTTCGTGACCTACTCGAATGCGGCCAAGCAGGAGATGTTGGGCGTCAAAGCCGAGACGCTCGAACGCTTCGGCGCCGTGAGCGGGGAGAGCGCCATCGAGATGGCCAAAGGCGCGCTCATGCATAGCCGAAGTGATATAAGCGTTGCCGTAACCGGGATCGCGGGGCCGGAGGGCGGCTCGGAGGACAAACCGGTCGGGACCGTATGGTTCGCCTGGGCCGGCGGCGGCCGCCCGCCGGTCACGGCGTGCGAGCATTTCGAGGGCTACCGGGGCGCCGTGCGCCGCCAAGCCGTCGAGACGGCGTTACGCGGGCTCATCGAGCGTCTGCAATGAATACCGAAGCGGTGAAATCGCGCCTTCCTCGGAGTGCGGCGCCCACCCAACGCTTGTTCTTTGCTTTGTGGCCGAGTGAGGAGGCGCGCGCGGGCCTGGCCGAGGTGATGGCCTCGTTACACGTACGCCAGGCCAAACCCGTGCCTGCGGACAACCTCCATATCACGCTCCTCTTCTTAGGCTCTGTCACGGCGCAAACACGGATCTGTGCCGAGAAGGTGGGAGAGGGGATCGCGGGACACCCGTTTGAGCTCCGACTCGATCAAATCGGCTACTGGCCAAAATCCGGGATCCTTTGGCTCGGTGCGCGCGAGGCGCCGGAGAGTCTCGCTGCTTTGGTTCGGAGTCTACACCTGGGGATCGCCGGCTGTGGCATTGATCTCGATGCGCGCCCGTTCAAACCCCATGTGACGTTGATGCGCAAGGCGCTGGTGGTCCGGCGCGAACGGCCGCTCGTTGCCGTCGCCTGGCGCGTCGATGACTTTGCCTTGGTCGAGTCCAAAACCACTCCCGACGGCTCGCATTATCAAGTGCTTACGAGTTGGCGGCTCGGCGCCGATTCATGCGGAGCGCAAGCGAGTCTTAGGGAACCTCTGCAAAAGTCCACGATCTGATCGATAGGCGCGAATACAGGCGAGGACGGTAATGAGCAAACAAATGACACTGGGCACGGGTTTCGAGAAGTACAGCAAGACCACGCGTCGAGAGAAATTTCTCACCGAGATGGACTGCATCGTGCCATGGGGCGAGCTGAGCGCGCTGATAGCGCCGGTGTATCCGAAGGCCGGGGACGGTCGCCCGCCGAAGGAGCTGGAGATGATGCTGCGGGTGTACTTTCTGCAGCAGTGGTTCAACCTCTCGGATCCGGGCGTGGAGGAAGCCCTGTACGACTCGATGTCGATGCGCCGGTTTGCGGGCATCGACCTGGGGGAGATGCCCGTGCCGGATGAATCCACGGTGCTGCGTTTCCGCCATTTGCTGGAGGCGCATGCGCTAGGGGAGAAGCTGTTCGAGCAGGTGCATGCGTACTTGGAGTGCCAGGGCATCAAGATCGGCACCGGCACGATTGTCGATGCCACGATTATCAGCGCCCCGCCCTCGACCAAGAACAAGGACAAGAGCCGCGATCCGGACATGCACCAGACCAAGAAAGGGAATCAGTGGTATTTCGGCATGAAAGCGCACATCGGGGTGGACAGCCAGACCAAACTCATCCACGCGGTGGCCGCCACCCCGGCCAATGTGCATGACTCGGTGTGTTTGCCCGATCTCTTGCACGGGGAGGAGACACGCGTCTGGGGTGACTCGGCCTATCAAGGACAGCGCGAGGTTATCCGAGAGCATGCTCCGAAGGCGAGAGACTTCACCAACCGTCGCTACCGGTACAAGGCTATGGTGAATGAGGAAGAACGGGCGAAAAACAAAACCAAGTCCAGCGTGCGCGCCAAGGTCGAGCACCCGTTCCTCATCATCAAACGCATCTTCGGATTCGTGAAGACCCGCTACAAGGGGTTGGAGAAGAACGCCCACCGGCTGTTCGTGACCTGTGCGCTGGCCAATTTGTATCTGATGCGTCGGCGGCTGTGGCGACTGTCGGAGGCATAGTGTGCCTGGGGTAGATCAAAGGCACGAAAATAACGCCGTGGGCGATGAAGAATCGGCCTCACGGAACGGGTTTCTATCCGAAATCGAATCGTATGCACGCCGCACAACCATTTTTGATTACTTGTTCAGAGGTTCCTTAGAGGATCGTCCCCATACCCTTAAGCCCGGCAAGCGCGCCAAGCCTGGCGCGATGTGGTAAGCTTTTTTCCTGATAAACCTTAGTTAGCTTCACGGAGAAACGATGACAGAACTGCCGGTGCACATGCTGATTGGCGAGGAGAACAGAGAAGGTGGGCTCCTCCTGTGCGGCCTGAATCATGGCTATAGTAAAGATGATGAAAGACGGGATGCTGCCGAGATTGATAGGTCGGCCCCTCACACGTCGTTCTTCTCCGACAGCGAAGTCAACGACTACGCCTTCAGAAACCGAATCGTCTCGTGGTTCGCACTTTGGGGTTACGAGCTTGCTCGAAGCAAGGAAACCGCGGGCCAGTTCGAGAAGTCGATAATCCAGACTAACTGGCTCCAGACCTGCTCAAACAACATGAGCGGAGTAAATACCCAGCAGGCTTGCGTAGAAGACAACGAATCCTTCTTGAGAACATGCGCAGCCTTGAAACCTGGCGCCATATTTTTCTTCGGAACGGAGCTTCTTTGCGCATTTACCTCTCCTCAGCTTTGCCGAGAGGTCGAGTCTGTCTTTGGTCCGAAAGTTGGCGGAACCAACTGGCTCCAAAAAGACGTGTATTTCAATGGTAAACCTCGAAGGCGCCTCCGGTTCGGTTTTCAGCACTACGAGAGGCTTGCGGTGGTAGCCTTGCCGCATGCCACCGGAGCGCAAGGTGTGGCGCATGGCTACATTGAGGCGTTTAAGCCTGAAATGTCAGAAGTAATCGAATCTTGGTGGATCAAGCACAAAGAGAAGCTAACAAAGCCATGGAGCCCGACGCGCTAACGCGCGCGGCTCATGGCTGGCGATATCTTACGTGCGCCGGAGGACGGAAAATCAATGGATGAGAATCGAAAAAAGGCACTGGGAATGGCCTTGAGCCAGATCGAGAAGCAGTTCGGAAAAGGATCGGTCATGCGCATGGGTGATGTGCAAGCGGTCCGCGACGTTGATACCGTCTCTTCGGGATCGCTTGGGCTCGATATCGCGCTCGGTATTGGGGGTCTCCCGCGCGGCCGGATCATGGAAATCTACGGTCCGGAATCCTCGGGCAAGACCACCTTGGCCTTGCACGCCGTGGCCGAGATACAGCGGTGCGGGGGCACCGCCGCCTTTGTGGATGCCGAGCATGCCTTGGACCCGAGCTACGCGGGAAAAGTCGGGGTCAAGGTCGATGATCTGCTGGTCTCGCAACCGGACACCGGCGAGCAGGCGCTCGAGATCACGGACATGCTGGTGCGTTCGGGCGCGGTCGATTGCATCGTGATCGACTCGGTCGCGGCGCTGACGCCGAAGGCCGAGATCGAGGGTGAAATGGGCGATACGCACGTAGGCCTGCAAGCGCGCCTCATGTCGCAAGCCTTGCGCAAACTGACCGGCAACATCAAGCGTGCCAATGGCTTGGTAATTTTCATCAACCAGATCCGCATGAAAATCGGTGTCATGTTCGGCAACCCCGAGACCACGACCGGAGGCAACGCCCTCAAGTTTTACGCCTCGGTTCGGCTCGACATCCGCCGCATCGGCTCCATCAAACGCGACGAGGAGATCGTCGGCAACGAGACCCGCGTCAAGGTCGTGAAGAACAAATTGGCGCCCCCCTTCAAAGAGGCGATCTTCGATATTCTGTACGGCGAGGGTGTCTCGCGCGCCGGAGAGGTGGTGGACCTCGGTGTCGCGGGCGGGATCATCGAGAAGACCGGGGCCTGGTACAGCTACCGGGGCGAGCGCATCGGGCAGGGAAAGGAAAATGCCCGGACCTTTCTCAAGGAACATCCCGATAAAGCGGCCGCAATCGAGCAGGCAATCCGCGCGAAGTTCCTGCCGGGTAATGCGGAACGCAGCCCGGTGGCCGAGGAGGCGCGGGCCTGAACGACAGAGCGCTCCGGTATGCTTTCAGAGCTTGTGAAAAAATCGTCGCGAGCGATGGGAGGTCGCGTGCCGCCGGAGCGCAGGACGGTTTCGCCGGGAGCGAAACGGAGCGCAAGCCCCGAAGGGGCGAGCCCCAAGGATGGGGCGAGCAACCGGAGTGTATATGGAGATACATGAGGATTCCGAGCACCGCCGGAACGCGAGATCCCGAGCGCAGCAGATTTATTCACAAGCTCTCAGTCTTCTCGCGCGACGCGAATACAGCCGCAAGGAACTCGCGGCGCGGCTTACGCGGCGCGGCAGCCCGGGGGATCTCGCGCAGCAGGTCTTGCGCGAGCTCGCGGCCGCGGGCTGGCAGAGCGATGAACGCTTTGCGGGCGCCTTTGCCGCGTCGAAAACCGAACGCGGATACGGTCCCTTGCGGATCATTGCCGAGCTGAAGGAACGCGGCATCGACGCGGAGATCATCGCGGCATCAATCCGTACCGGGGACCCGTGCTGGGAAGAACATATGCTTCAAGCCAGGGTCAGACACTTTGGCACGCGGGTACCTGTGGATAGGAAGGAGCGGGCGCGTCAAGCACGCTACTTGGTAAACCGAGGATTCATTCCGGAGCGGGTCTGGCGCGCGTTAGATACAGACGATTGAATTCTATGTCGATAAAAAGCAGCTCCGAGGTCCGGCGGGCATTCCTGGATTTCTTCAGCACGCGCGAGCATACGATTGTTCCCAGCTCACCGCTGGTGCCGGCCAACGATCCGACGCTTTTGTTCACCAATGCCGGTATGGTGCAATTCAAGAATGTCTTCTTAGGGCGCGAGCAGCACCCCTTTCAGCGCGCCGTCTCCTGCCAGGCATGCGTGCGCGCCGGCGGCAAGCACAACGATCTCGAGAACGTCGGATACACCGCGCGCCACCATACCTTTTTCGAGATGCTTGGAAACTTCAGCTTCGGTGATTATTTCAAACGCGAGGCGATTCACTACGCCTGGGAGTTTTTAACCGGGTCCTTGGGCATCGATCCCGCAAGGCTCTGGATCACGGTTTTCCGGGACGACGACGAGGCGGCCTCGGTGTGGCTGGATGAGATCAAGGTCGATAAGCGCCGACTTTCGCGCTGCGGAGCAGAAGACAACTTCTGGACCATGGGCGCGACGGGTCCCTGTGGTCCCTGCTCGGAGATCTTTTTCGACCACGGCGCGGCGATCGCGGGCGGGCCGCCCGGGAGCCCGGAGCAGAACGGCGATCGCTATGTGGAGATTTGGAACCTGGTATTTACCCAGTATGACCGCGATGACAGCGGACGCTTGCACCCGATTCCGCATCCCTCGGTCGATACCGGGATGGGCTTGGAGCGCATCGCCGCTGTCATGCAAGGTGTCCACAGTAACTACGACATCGATGTGTTCCGCGCCCTGACGGGCGCGGTCACCGCTTTGGTCAGCGACAAAGACGCCGTGCATCGGACCTCGGTTCAGGCGATTGCCGATCACATCCGTTCCTGCGCCTTCGTCGCCGCGGAGGGCGTGGTCCCCTCCAACGATGGCCGGGGTTACGTGCTCCGGCGCATCATCCGCCGGGCCATTCGGCACGGGCATCGGCTCGGGTTACTGAAACCTTTCTTTCACCGGCTGGTATCGGTGCTCGCAACCGAGATGGGTGCGGTTTATCCGAGATTGCCGGAGGGGCGAGTTGCTATCGAGCGGGTTTTGAAGCAGGAAGAGGAGCGCTTTGCCGAGACGCTTGATCTCGGGCTCAAGCTTCTGGAGCGTTCGATTGCCGATCTGTCTGGGAGCGTGATCCCGGGGCGCGATGTGTTTCAACTCTACGATACCTACGGTTTCCCGGTCGATCTCACCGCCGACATCGCGCGTGAGCGCGGTTTGACCTTGGACATGGAGGGATTCGAGCGGGAGATGGAGCAACAGCGCGAACGGGCGCGGACGGCCAGCCAGTTCGGGCAGCCGGGGGCAATGGAGGCGCTCTTGCCCGCACTTGCGGCCGATGATCCGCTGCGCGTTTCGGGCAGCGAGTTCACCGGTTACGCGGGGATAAAGAGTGAGTCCCGTGTCGTGGCGCTGTATCGGCAGGGGGAGCGGGTTCCCGCGCTGCAAGCCGGGGAGCAGGGGGTCGTGGTGCTCGATAGAACGCCGTTTTATGCCGAAGCCGGCGGACAAGTGGGTGATATTGGGGATCTATGCGCACGCGAGGGCCTGTTTCGCGTCTCGGATACCCAGAGACTGGGCGGCGCCACACTGCACCTCGGATCGCTTACGAGGGGAGTCCTAAAAGAAGGGGAGTCCGTCCACGCGCAGGTCGATCCGGTCTTACGCTGCGCCACGGCGCTTAATCATTCCGCGACGCATCTGTTGCACGCGGCCCTGCGGCAAGTTCTGGGCGTGCATGTCATACAAAAGGGATCGTTAGTGGCGCCCGAGCGCTTGCGCTTCGATTTCTCGCACACGGGGCCGCTCGAGTCCGATGAGTTGCGTGAGGTGGAGCGCTTGGTCAACCGTGAGATCCGCGTCAATCGCGAGGTCGAGACCCGAATCATGCCCGTGGACCAGGCTCTTGAGAGCGGTGCCCTGGCGCTTTTCGGGGAGAAATACGCGGAGCAGGTGCGGGTGCTCAAGATAGGGGATTTCTCGGTCGAGCTATGCGGAGGTACGCATGTGCGGCATAGCGGTGACATCGGTTTATTCAAGATCGTGTCGGAGACCGGGGTCGCGGCCGGAGTCCGTCGCATCGAGGCCCAGACGGGAGAGGGGGCGCTCGCCTGGGTGACCCAGAGCGACCAGCAACTGCAGCAGATCGCGGATCTCTTGAATGCGCCGCGCGAGCAGCTCGGCGTCCGAGTAGAGCAGTTGTTGCAGAAGCTCAAGCACGAAGAAAAACAGAATCAGCAGCTTCGCGCCCGGCTCAGCACCGGACGCGATCTTTCCGAGGCCGCGGTCGAGATCGCCGGCGTCAAGGTACTCGCGGAGATCATCGATGACGCCGATCCCGCGTCCTTGCGCGCGGCCCTGGATCGCCTGAAGGATAAGCTCTCGCACGCGGTCATCGTGCTGGCAAGCGTGCAATCCGGAAAGGTACTCTTGGTGGCCGGCGTGGCCAAGGATCTGATACGCCATGTGAAGGCCGGCGATCTGGTGAATTTCGTCGCCCAACAGGTCGGCGGCAAGGGCGGGGGACGGTCTGACTTTGCTCAGGCCGGCGGCAGTGAACCGGGCAAATTAAAAGCTGCACTTGCCACGGTGAGCGACTGGGTTCGGGGCCAAATCGCGCCGTGAGGCCAGCCCGTATTCCAGTTCTATGGCTCTTAGGCTAAATTGGCCGGCCTTTGCGGCGGGTATGGCATTAATCGTACAAAAGTTCGGGGGAACCTCCGTCGGTAGCGTTGAACGCATCCGCGCCGTTGCGGAGCAGGTCGGCGCGGTCCACCGGACGGGTCATCAGGTGCTCGTGGTCGTCTCGGCGATGAGCGGCGAGACGGATCGGCTCATCGAACTGGCGAAAAACATCACCCCGCGACCGAACCCGAGGGAGCTCGACGTGTTGCTGGCGACGGGCGAGCAAGTAACGATTGCGCTCCTGTGCATGGCGTTGGAAGCGTCCGGGAAGCGCGCCCGTTCCTACACCGGTGCGCAAGTGCATATCCTGACGGACAGCGCTCATAACAAGGCCCGCATTCTCGACGTCAACGGCCAAAGGGTGCGGCAGGATCTCGACACCGGTATGATCGTGGTGGTAGCGGGATTTCAGGGAGTGGATGAAAAGGGAAATATCACCACCCTGGGCCGCGGGGGATCCGATACCACGGCGGTGGCGTTGGCCGCCGCGCTCAAGGCCGACGAATGTCAAATCTTTACCGATGTGGATGGTGTCTATACCACCGACCCGCGCATTGTGCCCGAGGCGCGCCGCCTCGAACGCCTCACCTACGAGGAAATGCTGGAGATGGCGAGCCTCGGCGCCAAGGTCCTGCAAATCCGCTCGGTGGAGTTCGCAAGTAAATACAATGTGCCGCTGCGCGTGCTCTCCTCGTTCGCGGAGGGCGGCGGAACGTTCATCGCTCCTGAGGATGCGTCTATGGAACAACCCCACCTGTCTGGAATCACCGTCAATCGTGACGAGGCGAAACTCACGGTCCTCGGTGTGCCCGATAAGCCGGGGATCGCCGCACGTATTCTGGGTCCGATCGCCGATGCGAACATCGAAGTCGATATGATCGTTCAAAACGTCGGGGCGGATGGGACCACGGATTTCACCTTTACGGTGCATCGAAACGACTATGACAGGGCATTAGAGGCACTTGGAAAAGTCGCCCGCGATCTGGCGGCACGTGGAGTCGAGGGGGATAACAAGATCGTGAAGATCTCGGTGGTAGGCGTGGGCATGCGTTCCCACGCCGGGATTGCGTCCAAGATGTTTCGGGCCTTGGCCGAGGAGGGCATCAACATTCGCATGATTTCAACCTCCGAAATCAAGATTTCCGTTGTTGTTGATGAGAAATATCTAGAGCTTGGGGTTCGGACCTTACACAGTGCGTTCAGTCTGGAAAAAAGTTCCACCTAAGCAGTTAAACGCTCAGCAATTCGTCTCGCATTTAGCGTTTGCACGGGTTAAACTGGTCAATGTAGGGCAGGAGCCCTTTGCTTTAAGGCTGGGAACAAAGCACAAATTCTCAGGCGTCAAGTACGCTAGTGATAATGGAGGCAGGAGATGCTGATACTGACTAGGAGAGTCGGCGAGTCATTGATGATTGGCGACAACGTCACTGTAACGGTGCTTGGGGTGAAGGGAAACCAAGTACGTATAGGCGTGAACGCACCGAAGGAAATCGCCGTGCATAGAGAGGAGATCTACCAGCGGATCCAACAGGAACTGGCGGGGGGGATAGGCAAGTCCAGCGTCGCCGTGGAGCCGGTGGAGCCGGAGCTAGAAAAAGGTGTACAGCAACGATAAACCTTACCTTTAGACTGGGCGGGTCTACGATAACCTAGACAAAGCGCAGGTGTTTAAAGAGTGGAGAGATGGCCGAGCGGCTGAAGGCACTCCCCTGCTAAGGGAGTATGGGGCTAAAAACTCCATCGAGGGTTCGAATCCCTCTCTCTCCGCCACCCTCACGTCTACAACCCGCAGACGATCGGGGATCTTCGACTGCGCCCGTAGCTCAGTTGGATAGAGTACCTGGCTACGAACCAGGGGGTCGGGAGTTCGAATCTCTCCGGGCGCGCCATAAATCAAGGACTTACGTTGGGTAAAATTTGGCCACTGTGCTATAAAACGGCTAGTGTGCTATTGAGCAGGTTTCACCCGTTCTGGTTTGCGCCGGTAAACCAGCCGGGTAAGCGCGGCATCGGCATGGGCGAGGAGTTGCCGAGCGCGTTCTAAGCTCGGTGCGTCAGAAGCACACTTCGCACGCAAATCGTGCTCGGTGAACCGCTCTTTGACCTTGGTATTTGCCATTACTTTGGTCATGAAGCGTTGCCAGAGCGAATCCCATCCATTGGCCGTGCCGTCTGCCTTCACGTACGATTCTCCCCGGCGAGTACAAAAAAGCCACGGCGCGATATCTTTAGGCCGGGCGGCAAGGGCGGCCTCCACAGCCGCGCGCAAGCTTTGTGACCATTCGATAATCAGCCGCTTACCCGTGGTCTTAGCGGTCTTGCGGGGCGCCACATGGATCCCATCCTCGCGGATATCCGCCATGCGCAGCCCAAGGAGATCGGCGCGTCTCAAACCCGTGAGTAGTTTGATCGATATATAGGCACGTAGGACTGGGCCTGCCACTGAGAGCGCCTCGACGATCTCCCAATCTTCGACATAGCGAGTACGCGGCGGAGTCCCCGCGCGTATCACCTTGCCCTTAATCGGATGGGCCTCGATGAGGCCCCATTCGATGGCCTTGGTGTAAGTATGAGAAAGGACCTCGATCTCGCGCTTGGCGGCCACACGCGCCCCGCGCTTGTCGAGATATTGGTATACGTGCTTGGGCTTGAGGGTTTCCAACGGCATGTGTCCGAACACGGCCTTGAGGCGCTTGATCGCCGGTATATTGCTCTGTTGTGTCTTGGGTGCCTTCGCTGGCACGACCTCTGCCGCATAGCGGTCGAGGAGCTCACCAACGGTCCTTGCCTCACGAGAGCCCGGGATGCGCTGTGCCCATACTGTATATGCATCCGGCAGCGTGCGTCCGAGTTTGAATTTTCGCTTGGCGTCCCATTGCATCTCGAGTCCGGGCGGTACTTGATAATAATACGCACCATGTTGATAGCACCAGCGCAGAGGCAGGCCTTTATTTTCAGGGTTACGCTTTCGCGGTGCCATTGAGCGCACTCCAATCGGGTTCGGCAGGGGCTTTAAGCAAAGATTGATGCACACCCATCCGCCTAAACAAATAAGCCCTAAGCACCAAGGGCTTGCCATCGATGCGGATGATGTGCTCAATGCCTTCGGCACGCAATGCGGCAATCTGCGTCCACCGCTTGCGGCCGGTAAGCTCAATCATTTCACTGGTCGTGAGAAAGGTGCCAGCGTTTATCATGATAACACGAGCCAAATGTGGCGTATCCAAACCCGCTGGAATCATCGCGATCAATCGCAGCATGGCGCCTTGCTGCCTCTGGGAGTGTAATATTGCGACCGGAGACACTCCTCAACCGTCACATACTTACTATCTACAGGGAAATAGTATAAACGTCACGAATAGCTTGTATCCTGGCTGAAATGCCATTCGGTGCTCGTAATAAGCGGGAGGATCCAAATTGCTTAGCACATGGTCTGTTTTTGTGGGACCGCAAGAATTTCTTGAGGTCACTGACTCCTCAGGGTACGCTTTAGCAGCGACCGCTTAAAAGGCGGGCAGGAAGGGAAAAGCTCGCTTTAATTTTCTGAACATTGAGGCGATTTAACTCTATTCGTATTACTCACGTTCGCCTTCAAGAACGTTTCTTTAGCGTAGTCAAGCGATTCCGGCGCCGGTACTTGCGATGCTCTACCATGGTGGCAATCACACGGCCCCGATTCCGTTGATCAATTACAAGCATTGGGTAGTCGTCGTTCAATGGCGCCAGTTCTATGACCGGGTTCCCTTTGTCGTCGAACCCGCGGGGCCGATACTTCCGGAAGGTCACTTTCTCTTCTTTATCCAACTTGGCGACAACGAAATCACCGGGTTGAGGCGGCAGCTCGGGATCCAGGATCACGATATCCCCAGGGTAGAACTCCTCGAGCATGCTCTCGCCCTCGATGACCAGTCCAAAAGCGCGATCGCTCAAGTTTTCTATATTGGTCCAAACGTTTTCGGTGCGCGCGGTGATGGGATAGGGTTCAGGACTCGCGGTCCACTCTGCGGCTTGTTGGTAATTGCAGACGGGCATAATTTGATCGCCGTAGGCCGAGACCACCACATTTTCCCGGTTGCCGATGAACGGTTTTCCACGCCTAGGGCGCCCTCGGGAAGGGGGTACATCGAACAGTAATTCTTCGGGGGTCGTTTCGAGTAATTCCGCGACGCTCTCAATTCTCTTCCTGCTCGGGGCCGTTGCATCGGCTTCCCAGAGTTGCACCGACTGAGGTTTGACTCCGATTTGGCGTGCGAGCTCGGATTGGGTCCAACCTTTGCGGGCCCGCGCCGCGGCGATTCGCTTTCCGATGGTCACGAAACCACTATACAAGTGTTGCTTGTTTTCTGCACGATGCACAAGAACGTCTTGACTTATGAATGATAAACTTGTAAATAAGTTATATCATGAGCACGGCGTTGGATATGGCTATACAGGTGCTAGGAAGTCAAGCAGCCCTTGCCCGCCACTTGGGGATCCGCCCGCAAGCCGTCCAGCAGTGGACCATCACGGGGC
>JALZJW010000098.1 GCA_030859565.1 Pseudomonadota bacterium | reverse complement strand
TTGCCGGTAAGGCTCATAGCACCTCCGATTGGTCTACTCTTTCAGCCGACTTCGAGAAACCCGGCTTCCGCTTTTCGAAGAGCGCCGTGAACGCCTCTTTCGCCTCGGGCGAGCGGAGCAGCGGGGTATATGCGGTCAGACACCACATAAGGTTTGGGCGGTAAACCGGGGCTAACCGACCTCATTCATAATGGGTCCACGTCCGATCACTTTAACGACACGTTCCTGCTCCAGCACTTGATAGGCGAGTCGGTGCTGGACATGATCCGGCGGGAAAAGGCGCCCGCCAGGTCACCAACCAGTTTTTCGTAGGGAGATGCATTTTTTGACACGGATTTTTTCTAAGAATATCCAATAATTCCTCCACCTTGGGCCGCAACCCGGCAGCGGCCAATTTCTTGGCGTCTCTTTGGGCCTGCCTGGTAAAGACCTGCCATTTCACCAGCCAGAGTCCTTGGCGCATTCCTCGATGGGCGTATTAAACCCCTCGCGAATGGACTCTCTCATGCCAGGAATGGACAATAGGTACACAGTCTCCTGGATGGCGCGCCAGTCTTCCTCAGCTATAAGACGGCATTCGAGCGCGTGCCGGTGATGAGGATGGGAGTGTGGGTGGAAGCCGCTTCGTCTATCAAGCGATAGAGATTCGACCTCGCCTCGCTGGCAGTAAGAGTCGTCATCGGCTATTCCTCAAGAGGTTAAATTAAATCGTCTATATAGTACGCTTGACGTACGTTAGCTAAAACTGCCGGGCCAAACGATAGACCTGAAGGTAGCTGAAAGATGGCTTATCTATTCTATTCATTTGACATGCTACGCCGTGAGGGCCTTTCTAAATCGCTCGATGGCGGTGCATCTTCGATTCCCGAACTCGCGAATAGTCGCCATCATTGGTCCGAACGGAGCAGGCAAAACCACCTTGCTTGACGTGTTGACCCCGATGCGTTGTACTTCGGTGGATCGGGCATGCCCAAAACGGCATAATAAGAAGGCCCGACGTAGCCGCAATTTATTTCTGTGCGAATAGCGTTTCTAGAGAGCGAATATGACAGACGAACGCGAGCGCCTCCGGCAACTGATCGAGCAGAAATGTTTGATAACTAGCCAAGGCTTTACCCTTGCCACCGGGGAAAAGTCCGGATTCTATTTTGACTGTAAGGCGATTACTCTCGAAGGTGAAGGATTGGCTCTCATTGCATCCGAAGTTCTTCGAGAAATAGAAGCGTTCCCGAAGCGTCCTACGGCAATTGGAGGAATGACGATGGGCGCTGATTTCATCTCAGCCGCGGTTGCGTTGATGGCCTACCAGAGAGGCCTTAGTACCGTTCACGGTTCGATAGTTCGAAAAGAGCCAAAAAAGCACGGAACGATGAACAAGATCGAAAATCAGCTTCCAATAGGAACACCGATCGTTGTGGTTGATGATGTAATCACGAGCGGATCGTCAACTATTAAAGCGTGCGAGGAATTCTCTGCTGCCGGTTATGAGATCGTTGGCATCATCGCAATCGTCGATCGCGAGGCAGGCGGAAAACAGCGACTTGAGCAGTCGTATGGTCACGTACGCCCGCTTTTCCAGACGAGCGATTTTCCAGCCCTAACACAGAACCCCGGTTCTAAAGGTACGCAACCAAAGCGCACCGCTGCTCGATCCTCTCGGGAAACCGGGGTTCTGTTACAGGCTGTCGCCCTAACCCTTATAAAGTGAATCGTGACTAACGATTTCATCCGCATGCTCGAGACCGGATGCAAGAACGCGGCGCGACCGAGGCCAATGGCGGAGGTTTGTATGCAGTTGACCTATGACACGAAAAATAACATCGCTTACATACGGCTGAGGGAAAAGACAGCCGAAGTGGAGACGATTCGCATCAGCGAGGAACTCAACATCGATTTGGCCGCGGATGGGAGCGTGCATGGGATAGAACTCTTGAATGCAAATGTCCAGCTTACCCAGACAGATGAGGGCAAGCTTCTCATCGTCAACGAAGCGTCAGGCGAGCATCAGGAAATACCTCTCGTTGCGGCCCGTTAAACCCGCGATACCTTAAGCAACACGATTGATGCGGATAATTCTAAGGTGGAGTGATCAAGCGCGATCGGCGTCTATCCAGCCCATATATGTACCTTAAGACGACGGCGCGGTATCCGCTTTTCCGTTGACCGGGTCAGCCGGCACACTCTCTTTTCTCGTGGCCTGCCAGGTTCCCGGACAACCGTTGATATCTTTCCAACTTCCTCCGCCCTTGGCCGCCGACAACAGTCCCTCGAAGGTCGCCGCATCGTAGCCTTCGTAGGTGAATCCGCCTTCCATTTTCCCGGAGTCCTGGATCACGCCTTCAAGCGCATACGCATAGCCGGAGTTATCGGTGAGGTTACCGCTTACCCTGCCGCCCGTGATGGTGATGGTTCCGTCCCCAATCCCGTAGCCGCAACTTTCGTGCGCGCCGGGACGCGCGGTCCTGGTGCCGCCCCCGACCTGCCACGCGCCGTCGAATTTGGTGGTGGTGACCATCGCGGAATTGGCGTTGATGTCGCTGCAACCGCTCAAAGCGCCGCACACAAGGAGTGATACCGGTATTATAGTTTTCATGCTCCTACCCCGCTGAAGTTCTTGGTTAAACAAATGTTTTATCTCAAAGCGCTAGGATGGCGACAGACTCGCGACACCGGAAATCGCCGCCGTTTGAGTCCGCTCCGCGAGCGCCATCGGCACCTTGTAAATATCGAAATGGCCCGAGGCGTCGTAGCTCTTGTACATCTCCTGAAACTCATACATCCATACGCCGAAGAAGAAAGCGAGATCGATGAGATCGCGGCGATTCACCGCGGTCCAGCGGATCAACCGCCAGAAGTGCGCGCGCTGTGGGCCTCTGAGCCCCACGGAATAGATGATCCGCCAAAGGATGCCCAGGTACCGCCGCGCTAACTTGAGGTTCCACGGCGCGGTGAGCGGCAATTGGCCTAAGTACTGTGTTCGGTAATCTCGCAAAAACGCCGTCGCGCGCTCGAACACATGTTCGGGCGCGCACAGGTGTGTCAGTACTTGCTTGTAACCTGCGCTCAAGGTTCGAGCATCCATCTTCGGCACGATATTGGTTTGGCTCTCGTGAAAATCGAACTCGTAGATGAGCCGTCCTTCACGCTTCATGCGATCGTATAACTCGGTGCCGGGAGGCGCCTTGAGCACGCTGACCCCGGCGATGACGATCCCGCAGTCTTGGATGAAATCGATCTGGCGTTGGAAAATCGCCGGTGTGTCGGTGTCGAAACCGACGATAAATCCGGCGGTGACGATGAAGCCCGAGCGGTGCAGTTGGCGGATGCTTTCGAGCAAGTCGCGGCGCGTGTTTTGCCGTTTCTTGCAGGCGATGAGGCTGTCCTCGTCAGGTGTCTCCACACCCACGAAGATATGCCGGAAGCCGGCGTCCAACATCAGTTGCATGAGCTCGGGATCATCGGCCAGATTCACCGTCAGCTGGGTGGCAAAACCGACGGCGCGCTGCTTGTGCCGGCGCCACTCGATCAAGGCGGGCAGGAGATCGGTTTTAAGGAGTTTCTTGTTGCCGATGAGATTGTCGTCGGCGAAGACGACCAGATCGAAGCGGTCCAGATCCCCGAGTGCCTCGAGCTCGGCGATGATCTGCACCGAGGTCTTGGTACGCGGCCGCCGGCCGAAGAGGGCCGTAACGTCGCAAAAGTCGCATTGATAGGGGCAACCGCGCGAATATTGGACGATCGCGAACCCGTATTGGCTCAGGTCGACCAGCTCCCACAATGGGACCGGGGTCGTGTGGACATCCGCCATCTCGGGCGAAGTGTAGATGGGCTTGAGACAGCCCTCTGCCAAATCGGCAAGGAATCGCGGCAGCGTCACCTCGGCTTCGTTGAGCACGAAATGATCAACGCCCGGAAACGCGGCGTACTCGTGCGTAAACAGTGGGCCACCCGCAACCACTTTGACGCCCGCCGCCTTGCAGCGCCGGATCAGCGCTCGCGCGGCGGTGGCTTGGACATTCATGGCGCCGATGAAGACATAATCCGCCCATTTGAGATCCTCGTCGGCAAGCTTATTTAAATTGAGATCGATGAGGCGCTTATTCCACTCCTTGGGTAACATGGCGGCGACGGTAAGCAATCCGATCGGGGGATAACTAGCCCGTTTTCCCGATATCCTGAGCAAATTGCTCATCGACCAGAAGGCGTAGGGCATCTCGGGGTAGACCAGTAGGATGTTCATGTGCTCCTCCACCTTGCCATATGTTAGTATCGTTATCCGGCCGCGGCTCGCGCACGCACGAGCGATCAAGTGATCGAAACCATAAGCGTATCCCTATCGCCCCTTCATTCCAAGCCCTGCCCCCGCGCAACGCAAGCGGGCGGTTAAGCTCAACGCGCCTTCTCCATGACGCTCATCGGCGCCAGACCGCACGATTTGAAAGACCGGCCCGCGCGGATCTCCTGTGGGGCGGCTGGTGTGCGTGATGGGTGGCAGCGGCAAGAGCACGTTGGAGCGGCGCCTTGGAACGGACGACGGATGGACGGGACCTGATCTTGAAACGATGAGAGCCGCTAGTGCTGCAAGGCCGGAGAAGGCGGCGGTCTTCCATCCGAACCGAACCACACGATTCCCTCAGTCGTTCTCAGGAGACCAGCTTGGTTGTCTTGCACAAAGAGCCAGGAGACAACCGCGAACCAGCCGAGTACGAGTACAAGGTACACGAAGCGAGATCGGAACGGGATCTGGTCGCGCAACAGCCTGTCGATGAGCTCGGGGTAGCCTTGTGCATAGACGGGTGAAGGCTCTTCCTCGCCCACGACGGGAGCATTCGTGGATTCGCGGTCCTTCCAAGCTTCACGGGTCCCGTCCAGCGAAGCCCCAGGGCCAAGGGTCGCATCAGGATTGATCTCTGGGTCGCTCGACGCGACCTCTGCGGACGGCAGGCGTTTACGCGATCGCTTTGCCACCGGACTAGTTCCCCAAGATCAGGCGCCGGATGCGCTCGTGTCGCTCCCAAGCCTCGTCAGCGAAGCTCTGTATGTTCGTTAGAACATCCCTCTCCGCGATCTCGCGGTTTGGTCGAATGAAGTAGTCGATGTCATAAAACAGACCGGCCTCGGGGAACCCGGCGTTCTTTTTGAAGAAATCGGAGAGTTGCTGTCGAGCCATAGGCCCGCTTTGCGTATTGAAATTGCCAAGCTTGTCGACAAAATTCAGTGGCGCTCCTGCGTCAATGAGTTTCGCTGAAGCGCCGACCGCCTCTCGCGCTTGAGGCGTTAGGCCGACGTACCTTGAGATGAAGAGCTCAACAAGCCGCTCAAAGGATTCGTTGAATGGGGTGCAGAACTTCGAGCGCACGCCGAGCCGCTCGATGTGGAGGTGTTTGCCGAAGTCAGGCAAGTTGAAGAGAAAGCGAAAGAGTTTTGTGGCTCTGTTGGGGAAGAAGTTCTTGGTCGGAGTATCAATCACCATGAACCCCGCGTTCCGAAAGCCGACGAACGCGTGTTCCACTTCATTGTCCGAAAAGATATCGATCCGGTTCTCAATGATTCGCCAGTGCCGGAGACCCAAATGCTCGGAGATCTCCTCCGCCCAGCGGCCGCGATGGTCGAGAATCTTCGGGTTCGGCTTGTACCGAACCTCCAGCGTGTGTTCGTTCGTCACTGTATCGACCTTCTCGGTCATTCGGGCAATCCCCTTCTCGATGGTTACCTGTGCCGTCTAACGCATCGCCGTTAGGCGCCCGCTCCGCCCGACTGCTCACCAAAGAGTTCTCCCTGTCGCTGGACCGAGGACCGGAGTTCGGGCCAGCGCTCGACGAACGGCGCCGCGGAGATGCGCCCGAGTTCGCTCGGCTCGATCTTGTTCAGCCCTCCGCCGTACACACGACCCTCGCCGCGCAGCTCGTGGCCGCTGACTCGGCCGAGAAGTTCATGCACGTCGGCGGCGCGGCCGGGGTGCTTGCGAAGCATGGCCGCGAGGCCGTTCAGCGGGTAGAGCATGAGATAGAGATTCGTCCCGATGGCGTTCGATCGGTTGAGGATGAAGCGGAACGGCTGCTTGTCGTCCGCGCCGCGGCCCATGTATGTGCAGAGGAAGGGGGAGCGGGGACGTTGCTCCTGCTTGTACCACGGGCTGCGCTTGCCGACGAGGTAGCCGTCCATGATGCCCAGCGCTGCGGCGGTTTGCAGGTACTCCCAGAGGGCCGGGTACCGCTGTTCGACGACATGCTCCGGGAGGTCGCAGTCGATGACGCACAGTTGGCGGTCGATGCGCGGGTAGCCGTCGTCGTCGCCTTCGACGACGGTGGTCTTGAGGTGCCGCGGGCTGGGCAGGATCGGGCGGAGATACTTCTCCGGAAGCTTGCGACGCTTGGCATCGGCGCGCTCGAGCACGAAGAACTTGTTGCTCCCCGTGGCGATGCCGCGCTGGATGCGGAGGAAGTCAGAGAGTGTCGGGCCGTTGCCGTCGCTGACGGTGTGCCGGTCGTTCCTGGCGTGGCTCGGATACACGGTCCACTTGCGGGACTCGCGCAGGAGTTCGAGGAGGATTCGGTCGCTGGTGTGCGGTTCGCTCATGGTGCCGCCGAACGTGAGCTCGGCCTCGTGGCCTCGCGGCGGCGGAGCCTTTCTAAACACGAGAACGACCGACGACACCAGGGCATCGCCGAACTGAACATTATCGGGATCGAACCGATGGGCGCGGATGAGCGTCACGCGATCCGTGAGGTAGCGCTTGAGGGCGGCGCCATAGTTGACGTCCATGAACTCCGACGGGATGAGCCACGCGGCGTAGCCGCCGTCCTCCATCCACGCCGTGGCGAGCAGGAGGAAGTAGACGTACAGACCGGCAAGGCCATTGACTTCGACTCCGGTCATCTCGTACGCGAGCCGTTGCAGGCGTTCCTTGTCCTCGCCGTTTATGTGATGGTGGCGGACGTAGGGTGGGTTGGCCAGGATGAGGTTGGGCGCGGGCGGGCGAGACGCATAGGAGACGACTTGAGTAAAGTCGCCCTGTACGACCTCAAGCGCGGTGTCGGACCACAGGTCCCGCGCGGCCTCGCAGAAGGCCGGATCGAGTTCGACACCGACGGCGCTTCTGATGCGCTTGGGGCCGAACACCGCGAGCGCCGCGGAGAAAAAGCTGCCGGAACCGATCGAGGGATCGGCGAAGCGGACACCGTGCCTACGGTCGTCGATCAGCGAGTCCACGTACCGGGCGATGTCGATGGCGAGCGCGTTGGGCGTGGCGAACTGGCCAAGGCGGTTCCGCTCGGCCGCCGACCTGGTTGCATCGACGGCCGCTTGAATTGCTTGGCGGCGCGTCTCGGTCGGGTTGTCTTGGTGCGCGTTCATGCCGGTCACAAACCCAGTTTAGCAAGATCGTCGATGCGATGCTCCCAGACCCAGTCAATGCCCTCCGCGGCCTTGTACCCCAAGTAGTCGCTACCGAAGTAGCCGCAGAGGAACAGCACGTACCGTACGCTCTCACCGTACGTCGCCTGGAGTTGATGGACCTTGGTCGCCTCTTCCTTGCGCCGCTTGTTGGTATTGGTGAAATCGCCCGCCGACTTGGCCTCGATGAGGATGGGCAGCCGATCCTTCCGCAGCTTCTCGGGCTGGATCACCACATCGGCCGGGATGTTGACTTTGACTGTCTTTCCGACGGCCAGATTCATGCGGAAGCTGTACGTGGCCGGCTGCATCTCGGTCAGCGGCTTCCCGGCGGGGTGGGGCTGCTTCCGATACCCGCGTTTGTCGAGATAGTCGCCGATCATGGCGAGTTGCCGTTGCTCCTGAGCGTTGCGGACGATCGGGTTTGCGACGGCGCTGCACAGCCGGTCGGCGACAATCGTTGACGCCCGGTCGCGCTCGCGGTCGGTCGGGTCTTTCGCCGTGTCCAGCCACGAAAAGATGTCGCGGTCCAGAAGCTTGGTCAGCACGCGGCAGACTTTGGTCAAGTTCTCTTCGAGCAGTTCGGCCTTCATCCGTGAGGCCAACTTCCCTTCCTCCATGCTGCCGATGAGCGACTTGTTCGCGCCTGCAAGCCCGACCAGCCGGTCCACCGCCAGTGGCGGGGCGGGTACACATGCGGAGCGTTGGGAGCGCGCTGGGATTCGCTCGGAGCGTCGCGGCATCGAGATTCCGCAGATCGCATGTGGCGAGGAGGGCGACCTTGACGTGCTCGGTGGTTTTTACGCGCGTGGAGCGGAACGCCTCGGGCGCAAATCGCATAAACCACTGATTGAACTGATCAACAGAGGCCGCGATGTCGGCCTTCCAGAGATGCGGCTTGTCGGCATTGATGCGTCGAGGTTTCATGAGATCCCGTCGCTCACGGGTACTGCGTTTTCGGTTGTCGCGGCCACCGCCCTGGGGCGCCGCCGCCGTAGAGCGGCCGGTTACCCGACCGCCCCGGTACAGATCCCGGTGTGCGGGACTACCGGACCGGGCTCCTCGGTGATACTCGCTTCCGCAGTCAGCGAAGACCTCATTATGCCAACACGGGATTCGGTCGTCGATTTAGCTCGGTGATGCGGGGGCACCGACACGTGATAGAACTCCAGTAGCCGGTAGAAGCGCCACCCATTCATCCGGTGCTTGCGGCTCCGGCGATTCAGCAAGCGATCGCGTCGAGCTGACGGGCGCAATCCCATCAGCCCGACCCGATCGCTTGCTTATGTTTAACGACCTCGCCCCTTGGCTTCTTGTACCCTGCGAGCCTCACTAGGCGGGCTCCTCGGAATAGTGCGGGCATGCGCTAATTCAAGGTGACGCGCTATGCGCGTTGATGTTTTACAAAATTCCGATCGAGCTTGCTTCAAGTATAAAGCGCACACAACGCCGCGATGCGCTCTTCCATCGGCGGATGGCTTATAAACAGCCGTTCAAGGCCCGAGGGGTTTGCCTGCGATCCCGAAGGCCTGGATCTGTTCGGGCATGGGATCTTGCTGAACCGAAGCGCCTAGGCGTTCCAGGGCCCGAATCATCTTCTCCCGCCCGGCCAGCTTGGCCCCGCCCGAGTCGGCGCGAAACTCGCGCCAGCGGCTGAACCACATCACGATGATCATCGCCAGTACGCCGAGCACCATCTGGGCGATTATCGTCGTGATCCAGAAGCCCGGCCCATGCCCGCGTTCATTGCGAAATACGGCCCGATCCACCAACTGGCCAATGACCCGCGAGAGGAACAACACGAAGGTGTTGACCACGCCTTGGTTCAAGACCGGTAACCAATGTCACCATTGGCCACGTGCGACATTTCGTGCCCCAGCACGGCCTCCACCTCCTCGCGCCGCATCCGCTGCAGCAAGCCGGTGCTGACCGCAACCAGCACGTGATTGCGATTGGCGCCGGTGGCAAAGGCTTCACGATGATGCCGAGCAACAGCATCACCGCGAGGTTGGTTATCAGGAACAACACGGTACGTAGCACGGATGATCCTCCTTTTGCGTGAAAGTAGTTGCGGGTCACGGGCTCAAGGTGCAAGGGCCCCGCGCCCGTCGCGGCTAGCATAAAGTAATGCCGACGCTAAGCCGATAGTTATTCCCGCAGGACGGCTCCTCCCCCTCCCCGCTCATATCCGTCCTGCATTGGCCGGGGCTTGCCCCGGCCCCTTTTTTTACTCATCGCTCGGTTTGCTGCACCAGCAGCGCCGAGACATTCTGGAAGCCCCTCGGGAGCCGGTTACCGTTTCGGCCGCGCTCACAAGCGTACGCCGGGAGATCCGCCGGACCGAGGGTAAGGTGGCGCTGACCGGCGCGCACGACCAAGGACGCACCCGCGGTAACGACTGTGACCGCGGTAACATAATCCTCTCTCGACACCACCTTGGCGCTCGCGATATGGACCATTTTCAGGCCCTTGCCCTTGGCAAGCTCGGGAAGCTCCTTCAAGGGGAACACCAAAAGACGTCCCGCTTTCGTGGCCGCGGCAACGCGGTCGCTGCTGATGTCATGGACGGCCGCGGGCGAGACTATGCGTGCGCCGCGCGGGAGCGTGAGCACTGCCTTGCCGGCCTTGTTCTTGGTATGAAGATCTTCCAGCCTGGCGATAAACCCGTAGCCGGCATCCGAGGCCATCAAGTACCGGGCATCACCTTGCTCGAATAGCACGCCTTCAAACGTCGCTCCCTCGGGCGGGGTTAAGCGCCCGGACAAGGGCTCGCCCAAACCGCGCGCGGAGGGCAGCGAATGTCCCGCTAGGGAATAACACCGCCCGGTCGAATCGATGAATACCGCCAGTTGATTGCTGCGTCCGCAGGCCGCCGCCTTGAACTGATCACCCGCCCGGTAGCTCAGTTCCATGGGATCGATCTCATGCCCCTTGGCGGCCCGCACCCAACCCTTCTCCGAGAGCACGATGGTGATGGGCTCGTTCGGGACCAACGCGGCTTCATCGAGCGCCCGCGCCTCGCCGCGTTCGACAATCGGCGCGCGGCGCGGATCACCGTAGCGCTTGGCGTCGTCCAGAAGCTCGGCGCGGATCAGCGCCTTGAGTTTTCTATTCGATCCCAAGGTCTGTTCCAGGCCCTTGCGCTCCTCGGCAAGCTCCCTCTGTTCGGCGCGGATTTTCTCCTCCTCGAGTCTCGCCAAATGCCTGAGTTTCAGGTCCAGGATCGCCTCCGCCTGGATCTCGGTGAGGCCGAAGCGGCTCATCAGCACCGGTCGCGGGGACTCTTCGTTGCGGATGATGGCGATGACCTCATCGAGGTTGAGATAGGCGATGAGCAGCCCTTCGAGGATGTGCAAACGCTCGTTGACTTGGTTCAAGCGATGCTGCAAGCGCCGGCGCACCGTCGCTGTCCGAAACTCCAGCCACTCCGTTAGCAAGGTTTTAAGGTCCTTGACCTGCGGGCGGCCGTCCAAGCCGATAACGTTTATATTGACGCGGTAGCTGCGTTCGAGATCGGTGGTGGCGAAGAGGTGCGCCATCACGGCCTCAGCATCCACGCGGTTCGAGCGCGGCACCAGCACCAGCCGCACCGGCGTCTCGTGATCGGACTCGTCGCGCAGATCCTCGATCATGGGCAGCTTCTTGGCGTTCATCTGCGCGGCGATTTGCTCGAGGATGCGTTCTCCCGAGCTTTGGTACGGCAGGGCGGTGATGACGATGTTGCCGTCCTCCAGCTCGTAGATGGCCCGCATGCGCACCGTCCCTGCGCCGCTCTCGTAGATTGCCCGCAACTGCTCGCGCGGGGTCACGATCTCGGCCGCGGTGGGGAAATCGGGGCCCAGCACGTGCCGACACAGATCGGCGATCGTTGCCTCCGGCCGATCGAGAAGCTCGATACAGGCTTGCGTGATCTCCACGAGGTTATGCGGAGGAACGTCGGTGGCCATGCCGACCGCGATCCCGGTGGTGCCGTTCAAGAGCACATTGGGCAGCCTGGCCGGCAGCAAGCGCGGTTCCTCCAAGGTCCCGTCGAAATTCGGGGCCCACTCGACGGTCCCGAGGCCTAGTTCTTTCAACAATACCTCGGCATAGCGGGTCAAGCGCGCCTCGGTATAGCGCATGGCGGCGAAGGACTTGGGGTTGTCCGTCGATCCCCAATTGCCCTGCCCGTCGATGAACGGATAGCGGTACGCGAAGGGTTGCGCCATCAATACCATCGCCTCGTAGCAGGCCATATCGCCGTGAGGATGGAATTTTCCCAACACATCTCCCACGGTGCGCGCCGATTTCTTATGCTTGGCCCCGGCCGACAGTCCAAGCTCCGACATCGCATAGATAATGCGCCGCTGGACCGGTTTCAAGCCGTCCCCGATGTGGGGCAGCGCCCGGTCCAGAATGACGTACATGGAATAGTCGAGGTAGGCGCGCTCGCTGAACTCGTGCAGCGGCCGGCGCTCGACATTGTCGAAGTTGAACTCTAGCGACTCGGGCATAAGCGTATTGAGATGAGATCCGCCGCGGATTTTAGCCCTGAGCGGCGCGGTAAACATCTCGGCGATGACCAATGTGCATAACCGTTATCACATGCTTCGCATCGTCGATTTCATAAACAACCCGATAAGCACCCATTCGAATTCGCCACCCAGATCGCCCTGCTAACTTCCTTGAGCCGCTTGGCCGTGGCTCGTCGGCAAGCTTCCAAATGGATTCCCGGATACGAACGTAGACGTCCTGTGGCAAGGCAGACAACTCCTTCTGTGCGCGCCGCAAAATGGTGACCGTATAGGTCACGATCGATCGCGTTCGATCTCGGAAACAGCTTGCTCGAAAGGAATCGCTTCATCGTCAGCAGCCTTCGCGGCATCATACGCACGAATAGCCTCTAATTCCTCCACGTCATCGATTAGTTCCTGGTATTCCTCAATATCCAGAATCACAGCGGTCTTTTTCCCGCTGTCATCAACGACAAATTGATGTTTGTGAACCGCCATATGACTTACCTGATTCTATGCAACAAGTTTTTTTCTACAGCGCCATTTTATTCGTTATTCGTAAAGTCGAGTAGCTGCAAAGGGAGCGACGGCAGTGCTGCCTAGCCCGGTGACCCGCATGGTCGGGAAACGCGGTCGCTGTCCGCCTATCTCCGTTTGAGGTCCGCGGCGACGAGCAAGGGTGCAGGCGCCTACGCCGCACGTCGAATACGATTTGCTCATCCGGCGATTGGCCAGGGCATGGTCCTGGGCCCATTCCACGGCCTCGACGTAGTCGTCGAACCATACCGAGCCCTCCTTCCCACCTGGGCCGCATGCGCTGGGCCAGGCTCAAACGCGTCTTCGCTATCGATAAGCCAGATACATGGACGTATCGCTGTTAACTCCTAAGGATGGAACAGTGCCCTCACTGCGGCGGCACCTTAACGATCATCGCCGCCATCCCCAACCCCACCGTAATTGCCAAAGTCCTTACCCATCCCTGCCTGCAGGAGGCAGGCCGGTTTGCCCCTCCGAGCACCGACGCGCTCACCCGCGCGCCGCGAATCGCTATCCACCGTGTCCTACGGTGGACTTCGACGATTTCGAGATCTACCGGATAAACGGGCTTAAACGCTTTTCCATTCTTCCACCCCGGCATCTCGGATAGCCGGGTTTCGCAATCCACGTGCGTGCGAATTTGAACGCCTTGCCGCACGGTGACCGAGAACGCGTAACCTGGGCTGAGCGTTATGCGCGAAACCCGGGATTGCGGCCTCATGTTTCCCGGGTCACGGCGCTTCGCGCCTGACCCAGCCTACGAAATTATTTCGTGTGATTGACCACCCGCCGGTCCATCGATATAGTCCTAGCGGGTCAAAAAGGGCCGTTTGTAATCCCTCCTCGCCGATCGGTGAACAAGCGAAGAAAGTCGAAATGAGCACCACTTTGCCGTCGCGCCGGCTGGCTTTTCGCGCTCTCTAGCTGCCCATTCGTCATGCCGACGCTCCACTTCAAAGGCAAGCCGCTCGTGCAAAACCACCATCTCGTGGTGCCGTTCAGCGAGCTGGAGGCGGTGAACTCGCGCGGGCTGAGCAAGGCGCCGAGCCTGCACGACAATCTGATCGTCGAGGGCGACAATCTGAAGGCGCTCAAGGCGCTGCTGCCGGCGTATCACGGCAAGGTGAAGTGCATCTACATCGACCCGCCCTACAATACCGGCAATGAAGGTTGGATTTATAACGACCGGGTCAACTCGCCGATGATGCGCGACTGGCTGGGCCGCACGGTGGACCGCGACGATCTCACCCGCCACGATAAGTGGTGCTGCATGATGCTCCCGCGGCTGAAGCTCCTGCGCGAGCTGCTCACCGACGACGGCGCGATCTTCATCTCCGTCGACGACAACGAGGTGCATCATCTGCGCGCGTTGATGGATGAGGTGTTTGGGGGGAGAATTGGGTCGGCACCGTCATTTGGAAAAATGCGACCGACAATAACCCAACGAATGTCGCCGTGGAACACGAAAGCATCCATGTTTTCGCGAGGAGAAAAGAGAACCTTGCACCCGTCTGGAAGTCAGAGGGTCTGGCTGTAAAGACGAAGCTCGAAGAGCTGCAGGCGGAGTTTCTGAAAAAGTTCACCGATGCCGAGGAACGGCAGAAGGCGTTCAGCGAGTGGCTGAAGGAAAACAAGCCCTTTATCTGGCCATTTCAGGATTACAAGTTCATCGACGACCGAGGCATCTACACGGGCATTCGCGGCGTCCATAATCCTGGCAAAGAGGGATACCGCTATCCGGTCAAACATCTGCGGACGAAGAAGCCGTGTGTGGAACCATTGATGGGCTACCGATTTCCGAGGGAAACGATGGACGAGTTGTTGGCCCAAGACCGAATTCTTTTCGGAAAGGACGACTCGAAGGTCATCGAACTCAAGGCCTACTTGAGTGATTACAAAGCGAAACTCGCTAGCCCGGATTTCTCACCGATAGCCAAGAAAAAGGCCGTATCTCGTGGCATAATATGTGTTCGATCAGCATGTTATGCACAATGACGAGGACGGCTTTATGGAAACACAGTGTAACGGGTGGCG
>JALZJW010000097.1 GCA_030859565.1 Pseudomonadota bacterium | reverse complement strand
CCTCGAGTACACCGGCCACCCGCTCTGGAAGGCGAGCGGCCGAGTCGAGTCCTACCACGCCTCGAACGCCGAGAGCTGGCTCAGCACCCTGGGCTTGGCCCACAAGCTTAGCCGCGACTGGACCTTCCTCGGCCGCAGCATCCTGGCGCTGACAGATAGCGAGGGCGCCGCCGGCGCGAGCCTCCAGCACCGCCGCCAGCTTGGCGTGGCCTACCGCGACACCGAGACCAACGTCTGGAACGCCTTGGCCCGTTACGAGCACAAATACGAAGACGGCAGCCCGCGCGTGGGCTTCGGCCTCAACGGTCCAAGTCTAGACCTGCAGCGCACCGTCGATGCCGTGTCGCTGCACTACAATTATCAACCCGAGCGCTCCTGGGGTCTGAGCGGACGGATCGCGGCCAAGTACGTCCAGGAGGATTCGTACGGCATCAAAAGCGGCTACGACGCGGAGCTGCTCATGGGACGCTACACGATGGACTTAACAGAGCGCTGGGATATCGGGCTCCAGGCCTCGGCGCTGGCCGGGGAGGGCTTCAAGAGCGTCCAGTTGGGCTTCGGGCCGGAGGCGGGCTACCGCGTCGCCGACAACCTCTGGAGCTCGGCGGGCTACAACCTCTTCGGCTTTGAGGATGAGGACCTTAGCGCCAACGAGCACACCGCTCAAGGTGTCTACGCCCGGCTCCGCTTCAAGTTCGACGAGGAGCTGTTCAAGCCGGTCATGGATCTCCTGAAATAGACTCGCTGGGTACAATGAACGCATGGGTGACGACAATGAGGCAGCGCGATTATAGGGCAATACAGCGACCGGTGATCGTCGCCGACCAACCGAGTTTTTACCCGTCGATTCCTTCAGCACGTTGTGTAAAGCAGAATGACCAGTCACAGTTAGCATGACGATTGCCTTAACAGATGCCGGAGAAGCTGGGCCGACGCGCAGCTCCCCACAGCAACCATTTCTGACGACTACACAAAGGAGCTACGTTCATGAGGAAAATTCTACGCGCTGGACTTACTGCACTATTAGCCCTCGGTTGCGCACCGGTGCTGGCGGCAACTGCAACCACCACGTTCAACGTGACTGCAACCGTGGCAGCCGCGTGCACCATCAGCGCGACCAATCTGGCCTTCGGTACGTATAGTCCGGCCGCAGCGGTACCCACCGATGCAACCTCGACGGTGACCACGACCTGCACCCTGGCCGCCCCGTACAACATCGGGCTGAATGCGGGCACCGGTGCCGGCGCCACCGTGGCGGCGCGTAAGATGACCAGCGGCGCCAATTTGCTGACCTATTCGCTTTTCCAGGATGCCGCGCGCCTAGTGGTGTGGGGGGAAACGATCGGTACGGATACGGTCGCGCTGGTGGGTACCGGTCTGGCGGTGGGCACTACCGCATTTGGCCGGATCCCGGCGTTGCAGAACGTTCCGGTGGGGGGCTATGCTGATACCATCACCGCCACCGTGACCTTTTGATAGCTCTTGCGCGCGCCCTTCACTGCCGGCTTGCTAATCGGATCCCTGTGGGGCGCTCAGTCTGTCTACGCCGCCAGCTTCGAATTCACTCCGCTGCGCGCCAATCTAAGCCAGCAGACTCCGACTGAGGTCATCACCATCAAGAATAACGGGGGTGCAGCCGTCGTTGTGCAGCTCCAGTTGCTCAAGTGGGCAATGGACGGCGATCAGGATGTCTACGCTGGCAGTGACGAGGTGCTCGCCACCCCGCCGATTTTCAACCTTCCGGTCGCGGCCTCACAGGTAGTTCGCGTGGGATTGACGCAACCGGTCGATGCCAGGCGCGAGCAAACCTACCGGCTATTCTTCGAGGAGGTGCCCCCGCCCCCGCAGCCAGGCTACCAGGGGCTGCGGGTGGCGTTGCGAGTGGGTCTTCCGATATTTGTTGCGCCGGCTATCGCAGCTCACCCGCAGCTTAACTGGCGTGCGTTGCGCAACGGGCAAAAAGAGGTCAAGCTGCATGTGACCAACACCGGCAACGCGCATACCCAGATCATCGTCCTCGCCCTCAGGCCAACCGCGGGTGCGCCGGCGCTTGCAGAGCTCAAAGCTCCGGGCTACATTCTCGCGGGGCAAGCGCGGGAATGGGTTGTGCGTTTACAAGATGACTTGCCAGGCCAAAATATCCATTTGTCGGCAGAAACGGATGGCGGTCCGCTCGAAGCGGATCTCGCCCTGCAAACTCAGTGAGGGCGGTCCGCTGGATGCGGACCTCGCCCTGGATACTCAGTGAGGCGCGTCGGGTGGGTGTACTGCTTGGAGGGATCGCGCTTTCGCTCTCTGGCGTGCAGTCAACCGCGGCCGCGGCCCCAACCCGTGAACCTGACGCGCCAGGTTTCAAAGTGCGCAAGGTATCGGCGCAGGAGACGCAGGATTATTCGCAGGCTTGGCTCTCAGTTCGCATCAACAGAGCCGAAACGGGCGCGCCAAAACGCTTGTTGATTTCGGCGGACGGCCGTCTGCTTGCGACCGCAACAGACTTCCAGGACTGGCGCATCGCTCCGCCCGCCGTCCCTGCTGCATTTTTCCGCGGTAGCGAGTATTTCGCTCTCGATGCGGTGCCAGGGTTGCGCTACCAACTCGACGAACGCAAGCAGGAACTTAATATCGAAGGCCCTCCCGACATTTTTGCCGCGACGGTGCTGGGAGTCCCGCCGCAAAGATTTGCACTGCCCGGGGAGATCCCCTTGGGCGGATTCCTCAACTACGACTTTCAATTCCAGCACCAGGACGTCGACAGCAGCTTGGACGGCCTGATCGAGCTCGGGCTGTTCCACCGCCTCGGGGTGGGGACCGCGACGACGCTTGCCCGCGATATCGGCGATCAGAACTCGTTCACCCGCTTGGAGACCACGTGGACCACGGATGATCCGGAACGGCTCAGCACCCTGCGCTTTGGAGATGCCATCGGGCGCCCCGGCGCGTGGGGCGGTTCGGTGCGCTTCGGGGGGATACAATGGGGAACCAATTTTGCCACCCAGCCCGAGTTTATTAGCTTTCCGCTGCCTACCCTCAGCGGAGAAGCAAGGATCCCTTCAACCGTTGAGCTGTTCGCCAACAGCGCTTTGAGGCTACAGCAAAGCGTACCTCCCGGCCCGTTCGAAATCCCCAACGTGCCCCTGATCACCGGGGCCGGAGATGTCCAACTGGTGGTGCGTGATCTGCTTGGAAGGCAACGGGTGCTGGTCGTTCCGTACTACGTAAGCCAGGCGCTGCTGCGAGCCGGGCTTACCGACTACACCTTTGATCTGGGATTCGAGCGCAAGAACTTCGGCATCGAAAGCGACGATTACGGGCGAGGATTTGGCTCCGCCACCTACCGCGCGGGCGTCACCGATCGCCTCACCGCAGAGGTGCGCGCCGAAGTGCTGAAGAATCAGCAGGCGCTGGGTTTTTCCGCCAGCTACCTTTGGCCCGTAATTGGGGTAGCGAACGCTGCGCTGGTGGCAAGCAGGAGCGACGCAGGCGGAGGCGGGCTGTTTGCGCTTGGCCTCGATCGCCAGGCGCGCCGCGTAAGCTACGGCGTGCAATCACAGTGGACCACGCCGCACTTTGCGCAACTCGGGCTCGTTCAAGGCGAGGCCGCGCCGCGCCAGACGACCCTAGCGCGCGTATCGGTCTCCCCGGACGGAAGCGACACCTTGTCGATGAGCTACCTGCTACAAGACAACCGGTCGCAGCCAAGGGTGGAATTCGTCAGCGCAGGATACGATCGCAACGTTTTTCGCGATTACCACCTCTCGGTGTTCGCGTTGCAAAGCTTAACCGGCGTGCGCGATACCAGCTTCGGGATCACGTTGACCGTTGCCTTTGGCGAACGCTCGAACGCGAGCGTCAATTGGACCCAGCAGAACGCCGATCACCAGAGTGCTTTCCAGATTCAGCGCAACCTTCCCGAGGGGACCGGGTTCGGCTATCGCCTCCTGGGCCTCGAAGGAACCGATTCGCGCGCCGAAGCGGGGGTTTTCTATCAGAACGACATCGGGACATTTGGCGCCGAAACTTCGCAATTCGGCGAGTCCGATGCCTACCGTCTAAGCGCATCGGGAGGGCTCGCCGCCCTGGGCACCGAGGCGTTTCTCGCGCGCCGCATCAGCGAGAGCTTCGCAGTGGCTCGCGTCGGCAACTACCGGAACGTGCGGATCTATGCCGAAAATCAGCCGGTGGCGCGTACCAATTCTAGGGGCAGCGCGCTGGTTCCCAGGGCCCGCGCATACGAGAAAAACAATATCGGCATCGAGCAAGCGGATTTGCCGTTGGATGCGCGTTTCACCACCCTGCGGATGGACGTCACTCCGGCGTTTCGGAGCGGCGTGCTCGCCGATTTTGGCGTTCGCCCAGCAAACGCGGCGCTGCTGACGATCGTACTGAGCGACCGCTCCCGGTTGCCGGCGGGTGCGATCGTACGCGTGGTTGGAGGAAAAGAGCAATTTCCGGTCGCGCTTCGCGGCGAGGTTTACGTTACCGGCTTAGCGGGGTTCAATCGGCTGGAAGCTCGCTGGCGCGGCCAGCAGTGCCGCTTCGAAGTGCGGTTGCCGAAGGCGGCCGGTCCTCTGCCGCGGCTCGGTCCGTTCGAATGCCCCGGGGTGGTCCCATGAAACGGCTTTGCGTGATACTCCTCGGTCTGGCCCTTATGGTATTATCCCCGGCATCCAGGGCCCAGAGCTGCACAGTGAGTGCAACGCCTGTCTCTTTCGGTTCGTACAACGTCTTCAACGCGACCCCTCTAGATGCAACGGGGACGATCACGGTCAGATGCACCGGGCTGGTGGGGCTTTTGGTCAGCTACAACATCAAGCTCAGCGCCGGCCTGAGCGGCAGTTATGCGCCGAGACAGATGGCGAGCGGGGCGAATCGGCTCAATTACAATCTGTACACCGCTGCCACCCGCCTCACCGTGTGGGGCGACGGCAGCGCCGGGACGTCGTTCGTAAGCAATACCATCACGCTGCTGCTGCTGGGAGTGACCGTCAACCATACCGTATACGGGCGCGTGCCCGCGCTGCAAAACGTTGCGGTCGGTAGCTACTCCGACAATATCACCGTTACCCTTACGTTCTAGCTCGACGCGGACGATCGAGGGACGAACGGCACCGACCAGGTCGTCCGCGTCCTGTCAGAGATCTCAGCGCTTATCGTGCGAGGCTGTAGCCGAAGCACTTGCGCACCACGGCGCCGTTTCTTGGTATCCGCCAGGGCGTTGTCATTGCTGTGCCTGGGGCGTGACTTGATGAACTCCACGCGCAGTTTGTCGAGGAGCTTGGCGATGGTCCGGTTGATGTACTCCGAGCCGTCGTCGGCGTGAAAGCCGAGGCAACGCGGGTATGACGATAGGACAACGGCAAAAACTGTAATCGCGGGGCTTTAAAAGACTCGATACATAATAACACGCATGCTACACCAGAAAGTTATGCTGAATATGCTATCAGTATGCGATTTTCTGTGAATATACTATGCACAGACGGCGTTACCCCGTCTAGCCCTTCGTTCAATAGCGGTAGAACGTCTGGCACAGCTGGTGTCGGCGACTCATCGATCCATACGACCGAGATAGATGCGCCCAACACAAAGGCATAATCCCTGTCGATCTGTCGGCCGAAGAAATAGAAATGCGGAGCCATGAACATTATGCAAAGGTGTGGCTGATTGCAATGGCCAGATATTTCTGTGATCGGAGATTTCGGAAACTTCATGAATCCACTCACGCGATTGGGAACATGGGAAGATGCGGTACTCCTTGCCGAACTGGGCAGACGGACGTTCGGGAGCAGTGCCAAAATACAACTGAGCAATTCGTCCGAAGTTACATTGAAGCGCATTTTACGCTGGGAAAAATATCGCATTACCTGAATGAGCGCATCTTCTCGTTATGCAACACGAACCGATCGGATATGCTTTTCTGCGTCAAGGGGAAGCATTCCCTGGAGTCCCAGAGTCCGCGCTTTTGCGTTCGGTGATCGCTCAAGACGCCAAGGGGAGCTACCGCAACCGCGTGCTCTAGATCGAGCTGCGGAAGGCCGAGGCGGCGTCCACGCCCAGGACGGTCGGCGCGCCGGTCCGGGCTGATAGGGCGGTTCTATGAAGGCCGCGTCGCGCTTTCCATTTTCATCCTCTATGAGAGATAGCAAACGCATCGGCCGCCGGGTGAACAGCCGCTTTCCCTGGCCCTTCCAGCGGCGTTAGTGGGCCGAGCAGGCGTGACCTCGCGTCGCCGCGCGCAACATGCTGTCGTACCCACTCGGCGAAGGACTGGGCCGGCATGGGCCTAGAGTACAAGTAACCCTGCCCGGCATCGCATTCATAGGCTCGCAGGAGGGCCGCTTGCGCTTCGGTTTTTACGCCTTCGGCCACGACCGTGCGGTTGAGCCGATGGGCGAGGGCGATGATGGCCGCAACGATGGCCGCGCTATCCTCGTCGGCGGTCAAATCTTTAATGAACGACTGATCGATCTTGAGGGTGTCGAACGGGAGGCGCTTCAAGTAGGCCAGCGAAGAGTAGCCGGTACCGAAATCGTCGATCGCGAGTTGTGCCCCGAGTGCGCGTAGCCCCTGGAGCGTATCGAGGACGGCGTGCGTGCGCTCCATGAGCACGCTCTCGGTGATCTCAAAGACCAGGGCCTCACCCGGGATCTCCCAGCGCCGGAGCGCGTCCGCGACGAGGGCAGGGAGATCGCCAGAGCGCAGTTGCACCGCCGAGAGATTGAGGGCCACGTAAAAGTGAGGGAGGGCGCCATCGCGCCACTCGCGGATCTGCGCGCATGCGAGATCCAGGATCTGCGCCCCCGCGGGCACGATGAGGCCGCTCTCTTCCAAGAGCGTTATGAACTCCGCCGGCAATACGATCCCTTCCCCGGGCCGCTCCCAGCGTAACAGCGCCTCGGCGCCGCCCAGCCGGCCGCCCGCCAGCTCCATTACCGGCTGATAATGCAGGACAAGCTCGCCCGCGCTGATGGCTTGCCGTAGTCCCCGCTCCATGGTCCACCGCCGTGACATCTTGACGCTCATCTCCGCGTCATAATACTCCCAGCGGTTGCCGCCCTGGGCCTTGGCGCGTGACATTGCGGTAGCCGCATGCTGGATCAGGCTGGCGGTGTCCTCGCCATCCGTGGGGTATACGGCAATCCCGATACTCGGCGTCACCGTGATCTCATGCCCGTCGATCATCGGTGCGGGCTGCAGGGCCTCCAGAACCCTGCGAGCGATCGGATCAAGACTATCCGGGGACTGTAAGCGGTCGAGCAATACGATGAATTCATCCGCACTCAGGCGTGCAACGATATCCGCTTCCCGCAGACACGCGGTATACCGGCCGCCCAGCTCTTGCAGGAGTTTGTCCCCGATGCGACGACCCAGGGTGTCGTTGACCAGCTTGAAGCGATCCAGATCGATGCACAACACGGCGAGCCCGTGCCCATGGCGCCGTGCTTGTGCGAGCACCAGCTCCAGTCTGTCTGCAAATTTCAGCCGGTTGGGCAATCCCGTGACCACATCGTGGTAGGCAAGGTAGTATTCCCGACGCGATGCCTGCAGCAATAGCCGCACGCGCTGGCGCAGCACGGCCCAATGAATGGGCTTGGTGATGAAGTCCGTAGCACCAGCGGCGAATGCCCGATCGACCGAGGCGTCATCGTTAAGACCGGTGATCAGAAGGCATGGGCAACGCTCGCCGTCCGGCCGCTCCCGCAGCCACTGGCATACCTCAAAGCCGTCCACACCCGGCATCACGGCGTCCAGCAGGACCATGTCCGGTTGATGCTTGACGAATTCCGCCATGGCCGTCTGGCCATCCGCTGCTTCTACGACCACGTATCCGTCGCGCTCGAGTGCCCGGCGCAGCATCAGACGCATGACGCTATCGTCGTCGACGACGAGCAGAACCGGCGTCTCACGGATGCTATGGTGGGTATTCATGCGGCGGCCTTGCCGACCTCCGTTGTCAGCTGTCGGCATACGTGCTCGAAACCGGACTCAATCGCAGCAATCAATGAGCCCGCATAGCCGCTTTCGGCCGTGTAAGCGTCTCGATCCAGACGCCCGCACAAGACAGAGAGGCCTTGGGCACCTAAGCTTGCGCTCGTGCCCTTCAGCGTGTGCGCCTCGCGCTGGAGCCATTGCCGGTCGCCCGCCGCCAGCGCCTCGCGCATGGCCGTTAGACGCTGCGGCGTATCCTTAAGAAACGTATAGACGATCTCGGTAAATGCCTTCCCCACCGCCTCCTGCAACAGGGCAAGCTTATCCAACTCCACCATGCCTGTATCCTGGCCCGCGCTGAGTTTCTCTTCGCTTTGCCGCGGGCGTGCCAGCGATGGCTGGCCGAGCCAGCGCTTCAGCGCCGCCTGTAGATCCAAAAGCAGAACTGGCTTGCCGAGGTAGTCGTCCATCCCGGCCGCCAGACAGCGTTCGCGGTCGCCTTCCATCGCATTGGCGGTCATGGCTATCACGGGCAGCCTTGGCCTCTGGCCGGTCTCTTCTCTCTGGCGCAACTCGCGTGTCGCCGTAAACCCGTCCATCTCGGGCATCTGGCAGTCCATCAAGACCAGATCGAAGGGTGTTTGCTCGAGCGCGGCCAGGGCTTCCAGGCCGTGCCCGGCCACCGTGACCTCGACTTCAAACTTCTTGAGCATCCCGAGCGCCACCTTCTGGTTGACGAGATTGTCTTCGACCAAAAGGACGCGCCGTCCACGGAAGCTCGGCCGCGAAGCTGAGGGGGCCGGGATCGGTGCACGGCGTTCGCTGGCTCGGTCCAAGACCTCGGCCAGGGTGTCAAAGAGCTGAGATTGACGTACCGGTTTAATCAGGCTCGCGGCGATCCCCGTCGCCTGAAGGCTCGCCTGGTCGACCTTCCCCATGGAGCTCAGCATCACCCGTTGTACCTGAGACAGCACGGGATCCGCTTCGATCGTGCGTGCCAATTGCAGTCCATCCATCCCCGGCATCTGCATATCGAGCAGGGCGAGGGCGTATGGCTTCCCGCATCGTCTGCCCTCCCGCAGGATCTCGAGCGCCTCAGCTCCCCCTGCAGCAGCGGTGGGCACCATCCCCCACGCCTCCACATAATGTTTCAATATCGTCCGATTGGTGGCGTTATCATCGACGATGAGCACCCGCAGCCCCCGCAAGTGTAGCCCCTGCCTCGAAGCAACCGGGGCTTCCGATGACTCCCCAAAGGGTAGGGTGAACCAGAAGGTCGACCCCCGACCGGGGACGCTGTCCAGCCCGATCTCGCCGTCCATGGTCTCGATCAGCTGCTTGCAAATCGAGAGACCGAGGCCTGTGCCTCCAAAACGGCGCGTGGTCGAGCTATCGGCTTGGGTAAACGGCCGAAACAGCCTGGATACCGCCTCGGGGTCGATACCGATGCCGGAGTCCTGGACCTCAAACCGGATCATGACCTTAGCATCCGCAGGCTCGAGCAAGCGCACCCGTACCACCACTTCACCGCGCTCGGTGAACTTGATGGCGTTGCCCAAGAGATTCGTCACGATCTGCCGCAAATGGGTCGGATCGCCTTTAAGGCGTGACGGGATCTCCGCGGGCACGAAACAGGCCAGCTCCAATCCCTTCTCCTGTGCCCGCACCGACAACATCGAACAGACCTCTTCCGTAACTGTTCGGATATCCAAGTCCACGTGTTCGATCTCAATCTTACCGGCCTCCATCTTGGAAAGATGGAGGACATCGTTGAGGATTTCGAGCAGCGCCTCGGCGGAGCTGTAGGCCGTCTCGAGTAGCTCCCGTTGCTCGGCATCGAGCCCCGTGTCCTTCAGCAGGCTGAGCATCCCGAGCACGCCATTCATGGGCGTGCGGATCTCGTGGCTCATGTTCGCCAGGAACTCACTCTTGGCGCGATTGGCCCTCAAGGCTTCATCGCGCGCCGCCGCCAAGGCATCCTCGGCCTCCTTGCGGGCGGTGATGTCGATCCAGGAGCCGATGATCTCGAGGGGTTGCCCTTCGGTGCCGCGCGTGAGCCGGTAGCTGTCGTGGATCCACCGGTAGCGCCCGTCTTTGTGGAGGACACGGTATTCGAAGGCCCCACGCTCGCGCGGCACGGTATCCTCGAATTCGGCCAGGACCCGCGTCTTGTCATCGGGATGCACACGCTCCAACCAGAAATCTTTATCGTTAAGGTGTTCCGCTGCCTGATAACCGATCAGATCAAGCAAGTTTTCACTGATAAAGGAACAGGCATAATCGCCCGTCGCTGCCGTGCTGTAGATGACCGTAGGCGAGGAGGTGAGGAGGTGCTGGAGCCGGGCGCCCGTCGACTCCAAGGCTTGCTGCGCGGCCTTCTGGTCGGTGATATCGCGCAGGTAGGCGGTGAAGAGCGGGGGCCCCTCCACGCCGATGCGGGTAACCGCGATCTCCGCGGGGATCTCCGTGCCATCGGCCCGCAGCACACGGATCTCCATGCGGCCATCCAGGAGCGGCCCTTCGCCGGTCGCGAGGGAGCGGCGGTGCCCTTCGCGCAAGGCGGGAGGGACCATCAGCGCCGCCATCTCCTTGCCGATGACCTCGGCCCGGCGGTAACCGAATGTGCGTTCCGCGGCCGGGTTGAATTCGACGATGCATCCCTCATGGTCGATCGTAATGATGCAGTCCAGCGCGGCTTCCAGGATGGCCCGCAGCCGCGCCTCGCTGTGGCGCAAGGCCTGCTCCTTCTCTTGCCGTGCGGCCATGATGCGGCTGTCCGCGTAGGCGGCCAAGAGGGCCAGCCCCAAGACCACGACGGTCCCTACCGTGAGGGCCGTGCCACCCAGTAGGACGCTCCCCACGGCATGGGATACGTCACCCGAAAGCGTATCGCCCGAGATAAAACTGGCCCCGGCCATCGCCGCGTAATGAAGCCCGGGGATCGCCAATCCCATCACGAGCGCGCTTACCGGCTTCTTCCACCTCGCTCCGCCGGCGGCGCCGTCGCGAAACTTGAAGGTCAGGCGCAACGCGACCAGGGCTACCACGACCGCGAGCACCACCGACAGGGCCACCATCCCCGGGGCGTGGTGCATGGTCCCCGGTAGCCGCAGGGCGAGCATCCCGGTGTAATGCATGACGCCGATGCCGCCCCCCATCAAGACGCTGCCGGTCCACCACGCCCAAGCGCCGAGCCTCTGCTGGCTGGCGACGTGCAACGCGGCGGCGGAAGCAGCCACCGCCGCGAGATGGGAGGCCACTACGGTTGGCACGTCATAATACACGGGTACCGGCAGGGAGAAGGCCAGCATCCCGGTGAAATGCATGGACCATATCCCCGTCCCCATGGCGAATGCACCACCGAAGAGCCACGCGGCGCGGTCGCGGCCGCGTCTTATCGTGACCCGCCCTGCGAACTCCAAGGCGGTGTAGGCGGCGGCTACGGCTATCAAGACCGACAGCGCGACCAGCCAAGGATCGTGACTGTGGGGTAATAGTGTTCCGGACGTAAGCGTCATGGAATAGCGTCTCCGTGTCTAGAATTTCTTTGAAGTTACGCGGGTTAGCGGACACCGACAGAAATTATTAAGATGAGCGCTGGAGGTGTTGACGGAGACACGCTAGCAGCGCTGCAACCGGCCTCCCTTGATCGCAGGCAGTCCTCGTCCCGGCCCGAGTCCGTCATAGCGAGGAGCGATACCTTGTGCCTGTCCGCCCGCTCCCGTAGCCCTCGGGCGAGCGCCGATAGCGAACAGGATCAGTTATGGTAAAAGTGTCCAGCCTGTAACGGCTGTGTTCCAGCCGGTGCGAGTGCAGTCATAGTTCTCCCCCAGGACGAGGACCTCAATGCGCACGAAGGCGCTGATCTTGCACCCTTAAGCGAACCCCTACTCTCCTCAAGAGTCCGATCAGCGGGTGAGCTGGTAGGCGCCTTCCAACTCCGACTATTCCTGCCGGTTGCTCCACCTTGACCGGCAGCGGGGCACTCGCGTCCAGGCACCGGATGCCGAATTCAATGGTTCGCGACGCAACGGCCCCGCGGGCGACCTCGCCGAAATTCGCGGTTGCGGACCACCGTCCGTTGCCGTTATTTCGACAGCGTCCTACAGGGTTCCGAGGACCCCCAGTTCGATGTCTTGAGCGGGAGCGAAATCGTGAGTCTGAAAGAGGTCAGAAAATCGTATTACGTCGAGGCCCGGCCAGGGCCGGGAGCGCGGGGCCAGAGTGAAGCTTGTCAAGCGAAATGCCTGCGAAGAATTGCAGTATCTTGCTCGCTATCTGATGAGCGCTGGCGAAGTGAGTACCGGCGCGGCGGGGGGCGAGCGGGTCATCCCTTAGGGTTTGGCAATCGCCTCAATATCGACCAGGCGGGCGCCGGTAAAGGTCAGGATCCGCGGAAAGCTCCCGCTACCCGGACGGTAGTGCCATTGCTCGACCAGAGCCTCGTTGGCGCCAGACACGATTTCCTTGAACCCCGGCGGACCACATTTCTCCATCACGTCAAGCTTGGTGTCGCCCGCTTTGACCAGATGCGTGCCGCACCGCAAGCCATCATCCGCCAGCAGGCCACCCGCAAAGCACGAGAAGATCGCTAGGGATGCCATGGGTAACTTATTGTTCATTACAACTTCGTCCGCGCAACCGCCGATTAATAAAGTGTTATCGAATCGAAATACTTGTTTTCTGCCCCATGGGTACGTGCTGGTATAGAAATTTTAAACGCCGCTTTTCGTGAAGCGTAGTGCTGAATCTGTGGGGGTATCAAGGGATAGGAATATGCATCCGCGCGAAATTTCAGATCGATAGCCTGGCCGGGTGCACCTAGGTCGCGAAGCGATAAGCAGCACGCTACGCTACGTACGCGTCAGTTGACTAACCGCCATTTGCCATCGTTATTGCGGCAGGCCGCACGATAAACCTCGCGGAACTTGCCTTTTTGCACCACGGTCGTGAGAAACTCCCGGCAGGCACGGCCGTCCTTGCGGTAATTGCGCACCGGTGTGAGCTTGTAGCGGCTTGCGGCACTGTTCCATGCTACCTGCTCCTTTTCGCCCGCGCGTTCGAGAAACTGCTGCATACAGTCTTCGTCAGCGGCCGCCGCTCCATCGGCTCGGCTCCCCAGAATGGCGCCCAGCAGGGTACCCGTGGCGACCATCGCCGCGTTGCTCGTGCTTGCCTGCGACGCCAAGACCCCGCCGAGCGCCGCACCGCTTTCTCGTCCTGAAAACCTCGGCGTGCACTCGCCCTTTACGAATACGGGCCGCTCGTTTCTCCAGACCCTACGATCAAGCACAGGTCGAGGATAGAGGCCATCGTCCTTATGATAATATGGCGAATAGCGGCCGTAACGCCGGTGATGCCGGTAGTCCTCAGAGGAGTCGTCGTCCTCGCTGTACCGAGAATGTTCATAGCCACCATCGCGGTGACGGCTTTCCTTCTTGTGATGATGTTTATCATGATGCTTCCCCTCGTGCTTACTGCGGTAACCATGCGCCGGCGCCCAGTCCGGCGGACCGGCCAGGGCGCTGCTTGGGAGAAGGCAGACGCTCCCAATAATGAGGAACGCAAGGCGGACTATGCTAAAAATGCTTTCCATGTTAGGACTCCTACCAGAGGTTTACTCGCGAGGGTAGCGGCTGACCGGCGAATCTATATAGTGGCTCGTACCGAGCCGGGTTGAACCCGCGGCTGGGAAGGAAACGGCGATCCAACAGGCCCCGAGGCCGCCGTTCCCACCCTTGCGCTCGCGGCGGTAATCCGGTCAAATGCGCGCTATGACCAACCCCGCCCACAGCATCAAGGTGCGCGTGCATTCCACGTATGTGGAAGAGCAATCCTCGCCCGAGAATGAGCAATACGTGTTTGCGTACACCATCACCATCGAGAACATCGGCACCATACCGGCGAAGCTCTTGACTCGGCATTGGATCATTACCGACTCCAACGGCAAGATCCGGGAGGTTCGGGGCGACGGGGTAGTGGGCGAACAGCCCTATCTGCGGCCCGGCGAAGCCTTTCGCTATACGAGCGCCGCGATGATCGAGACCCCGGTCGGTAGCATGCACGGCAGTTACCAGATGATTGCCGACGACGGCGTCGCATTCGACGCGCCGATCGTGGCTTTCGGATTATCGATCCCGAATCTTCTGCATTAAGGGGCGTGCAGGCGCCTTTGCGTCCTTCCCCGCATGGCCGTTTACGCCATTGGTGACATTCAAGGCTGCTATGCGGCGCTCCTCGCCCTGCTCGAAAAGGTGCGGTTCGATGCCGACCGTGATTACTTATGGTGCACCGGCGATCTCGTCAATCGGGGTCCCGATTCGCTCTCGGTACTGCGATTCGTCAAAGCACTCGGCCGGCAGGCCGTTACCGTGTTGGGGAATCACGATCTTCATCTCTTAGCGGTAGCGCACGGAATCCGCCCGCCCCAACAATCCGATACGTTACAAGCGGTGCTCGACGCCTCCGACCGCGACGAACTCATAGACTGGCTGCGCGGGCGGCCACTGTTACACCACGATCCGGCGCACCGGCTGGCGCTCATTCACGCCGGACTGCCGCCCCAATGGAGCATCGCACTGGCGCGCCGCTGCGCCGCCGAGGTTGAGGCGGTGCTGCGCGGTGATGACTATGTCTACCTTCTCCGGCACATGTACGGTAATACGCCGGAGCGGTGGTCACCTGATCTGGAAGGCCGGGACAGATTGCGATTCATCACCAATTGCCTGACCCGCTTACGTTTTTGCGATCCGGCAGGGCGGATCGCTTTGGATGAAAAGGGGCCCCCCGGCACGCAAGCGGCCGGTTACGTGC
>JALZJW010000096.1 GCA_030859565.1 Pseudomonadota bacterium | reverse complement strand
CATGATCGGAAGGTAGCCGCGAAACAGCATCCGGTCGAAGCAAGAGAGTACACCGTGAATGCGATTGTCATACTTGCGGATGAACTCTTTCATTTCCCGCTCCCTCCCGATGGTCGGCCGACATCGGTCCCTATACTAATCCATCATGGTGAGGGGAAACACTTTGGTTGCGGCCACAGGCCGCGCTAGGAAGAATAAACGCCCTTTTTCGCTAACGAAAAAAGTACCGCTGCGTTAGTGAGTTGTCAAGCACGCGAGTCTTCTGTCTAGAATCGGGGGCTTTCCGGGCCATTGCATCCTCGGCGCGCCAAGCAGGCCCTTCCCTGGGCCTGGCTTTCATCGGCCCGAGGCGCCGAGTTTATGGGCGTTTTGGCGTCGCGCGCAAGTGCGGGCCAAGGGGAGTTGTCGGCTCAGGGATCTGAACTGGATGGGAGGGGGTATCGGTCTGGGATCAGGCCATTTGGAATCGATCGAAGGCCCGCGCGGGTGCTCGGGGCGGTGCCCGAGCGGACAAGCCGAGATGCGTGAGGATCTTGGCGATCACGGGAGCGGAGTTCGGGGTCAGAGTAAAATCTCGTTCATCCCGGGCTACTTTTCCGCCTCCGTGGACCCGGTTTCCGGGGGAAACGGGGACAGGTCTTGCAATGACTCATTGTCGAAGCCCGCTCCGGTGATTCTTCGGCGCGTCAGCCGGTCACATATGCGGATGGGCATTGTTTCCCAGCGTCAGGCGAGAGCGTCAGGTCTTGCATTGACGCATTCCGCACTGCGCGTCATGAGTTCGCCACACGTTTACTGGCTTCGCGTGGTGTCACGATTTGTGTCTTCAGAAACTGTTTGAGGTTCAGCAAATCGGGATCGCCCGAGACGATCAAGTCGGCGCTGGCCGCCAGCGCACAGGCCAGCACATGATCGTCATCCGGATCGGGAGATGTGGGTGAAATCTCCGCCGGAGTCACGATCGTCGTCAGTTCCGCATAACCCAGCACCAGGTCATCGATCGACAACGCTGAGGTTGCGACTGCGCGCGCGAACTTCTTGCGCGCCAGGATGCGAGCCAGTTCCGCCAGCAACGTCTTGCTGGTGAACAGTTCCACTTCACCGGCCTGCGCCGCCTCGATCAGTTTCGCCGGTGGCGCGCCCACCCACAACAGTCCCGAGGCGACCACATTGGTATCGAGCACCAGCCGCACGATGTGCTTGCGGTTCGTCGCTCAGTTGCCGGCCGCGCGCCGCTCTGCGCGATCGGCCTTGATCTCGGCGTTGATCTCTTCCATCGTCAGCGGTGGCACGCCCGCCGCTGCGATCTTCTTGCGTGCCCCGGTGAGCCGCTCGATACGGCGCGCCCGCACCGCCTCACGCAGCATCGCCTGCAGCGCATTCGGCTCCAGCAGCCCCATGCGTGCCACTTCCTGCGCCAGCGCATCGGGCAGATCGAGTTTGACTTCCACCGTCGTCATTCCGAATCTCCTACGCCCGCACGCGAATAAGAATTTTAAAGGCCCTTTTTCCTCGGGAGCGAAGATACGACTGAACCTGTCAGGTGTCAAACACGCGCAATTTCGGTCCGGAATCGGGGACTTTTCGGGCCGTTGCATCCCCGGCGCGCCAAGCAGGCCCTTCCCTGGGCCTGGCTTTCATCGGCTCGGGGCGCCAAGTTTCGGGACTGTTTGGCGTCTTTGGCGAGTGCACAGACCAAGGGGTCGGCTCAGGGGCTGAACCGGATGGGATCGGGGATCGGTGGGGGATCAGGCCAGTTGGAACCGTGGTCGCGAACGTGTCCTTGGCCGCGCCGCATGACAATACCGCCTACGAGCGCTTTGGCCCGTCCGGACCCGTCGCGCTCTTACCGCTCGGCGGGCAGCGTTCAGTCGCGGTGTGCGTGGCGGGCAGCGAGGAGGCGAGCGCGCTCCTGGCGATGGGGGACACCGGGTTTTTGGCGCGCTTGAGTGTGCGCATGGGGCATCGTATCGGACCCTGTCTCAAGGTAGGCAGGCGGCGCGGTTATCCCCTTAAGTTGGTCCGTGCGCTCGATCAGGCCGGACCCCGCTTCGCGGTCATCGGCAACACCGCGCATGCGATCCACCCGAACGCGGCGCAGGGCCTGAATCTCGGCTTGCGCGATGTGGCCACGCTCGCGGAATGCGTCATCGATGCCTGCCGCGCCGGCGAGGATCCGGGGGCTTACCCTATGCTGCGCGGTTACGCCGAGATGAGACGCGCGGACCAGCGCCGCGTCATCGCCTTCAGTCACGGGTTGGCGCGGCTCTTCGGTAACGATCTGTTTCCGCTCGTCATCGCGCGCGACTTGGCGATGTGCGCCATCGACATGATCCCGGCCCTCAAACGCGCACTGGTGCGGCGGGCCATGGGTTTCGGCGGGCCTTTGCCGCGGCTCGGACGGGGCATACCGCTGTGAGCGCTAGGCTAGGGGATCGCGATGCGGATTTCGAGGTCGCCGTCATCGGCGGAGTGTGATCGGCGGAACCCTGGCGGCGATCCTGGAGGCGGCCGGATTAAGGGTCGCGCTCGTCGAGAGCAGCGAGACATCGCCGGGTCGAACTGCCGGCCGTCCGGACCGTGAGAGCCAACCGGTCTTCCGGCGGGGCGGGCTCCAGACTGGCCAGAGCTAACGTGCTGGTTGTAGATCGGGTCCTTCGTAGCGGAAAGAACATTTCAATCAGATCGCGTTCAGATGAGGTTGAGGAGAGGTTCAGGATGAGCACAGAGCCGGTCCATTGATATGGATGCTGACGCGAGGCATCATGTACGTGGGCTGTGACCATGATTAGTGGCATTGCTATGGTGTGGAGAGACCTTTCGTGATGCCTAATTAGTTCAGCGACCACCGGCGTAGCCATCTCTTCAGTATGGCTCTCCATCCTGCGGCCGGCTGCGTCAGAGCCAGAATCTCGGTTCGGATGGCCTGTTGGCTGGCGCCCAGGGATTCCGAGACTGGGTCCAACAGCCAGCGCAGATCTCGTTCGAAGACCACGCGCGCCGCCGCGGCATCTTGCACTTGCAACAGCGTAACGACGACATTCCAGGCCGACGACGATGTGTTCGGGTGCCGTTCCCCCAGCACCTGCCGACTCACGTCCAACACTCGCTCGAGGAGTGCCCGCGCTCCGGGCACGTCCCCTTGCGCTCGCAACGTCCCCGCCAGATTGTTCATGGCGGCCAAGGTGTCGGGGTGCGCGTCACCGAGGAGTCTACGGTAACCTTCCAGTGCCTGCTCCTCGAATGTCCTCGCGGCGAGCAGATCCCCTTGCGCGGCGAGAGTAAAGGCGAGGTTGCACATCGCTCGCATGGTGTCGGGGTGCTCGTCGCCGAGCAGTTTCCTATAGCTCGCCAGCACGCGCTCCTGAAGCGCCCGAGCCCGAGGCATGTCTCCCTGGGCATGAAACACCAATGCCAGGTTAGCTGTAGAAAGGAGGGCGGTCGGATGTGTCTCGCCCAGTACTTGCGGGCTGACGTTCAGAATCTGCTCGAAAAGAGCCCGGGCCGCCGGCGCGTCCCCCTGCTCGCGCAGCGTGTCGGCCAGGTTGTTCATCACCGTCAGGCTGTCGGAGTGCGCAACCCCCAGCACCCGCCGGCTCACCTCCAACACCTGCTCCAGGAGATCTCGCGCAGCAGGTAAATCCCCCTGGGCTCGTTGGGTTACGGCCAGGTTGTTCATAGCGGTGAGCGTGTGGGGATGATCGTTGCCCAACGACTGCCGATAGCTCGCCAGTACGCGCTCGTGAAGGGCGCGCGCGCCTGACAGATCTCCCTGCGCTCGCCTGGTCTCGGCCAGATTGTTCGTGGCTGTCAAGGTTTCGGCGTGCATCGGGCCCAGCAGATGCGCTCGCAGCTTGCTCAGGCGACGCCACTGGACTTCCGCCGCGCTGTAGGCGCCTTGTGCGTAGTCGTACGACGCGACCCATTCGATGAGATCCGCTCCAGCCAGATCGTCGACCGTCCCCACAAGCTCACGTGCGTGATGGATGAGCAGTGCGAGGGCGGATTTCCCGCTAAAGTCCTTCACGGCCGCGGCGAGTTCTCGGGTCAAGACGGCGATCGCTGCCGCGCGAAAGGCGATTCGACGTTCCGGCTCCGGATCGTGGAATCGGACGGTACGGGCGACGAGGGTGTGAACGGAGACGGCCGGAGGTTCAAACTCGTACTGCTCGGCCAAGTACAGTTGTTGAGCCTGGTGCATCGCCTGCAGGGCCCGCCGTCGCCCTGCGTCCGCGTTCAGATCGTCGATCGTCGAGAATACCGCTTGCACCAGGGCAGCGGGAAGCGGCGCGACGGCTAGCACCGCTGCCAGCCGCAGAACGTCCCAGCCTTCCGGCCCGAGATGCGCGAGGCTTTGGAGCAGAGTTGCCGCGATGCCCGGCTCGTGGCCAGTGGGCAGCATGCCTGTGAGGTCCCGCGCGAGATCGAGCTCGTCCCGCGTCGGATCGTCCAGCGCCGCCAGGAAATCGCCGAAGGATTGCAGCCTAAGCGCTGCTCCGGCGACATCTACGGCCAACGCGTGACAGCCCAACCGATCGAGGATGGCGCGCGCCGCCGCCTCTTCGGTCTCCCCGCTGGGTTGTCGCCGTTCGGGTGCCTTGGTAAGGAGATCATACGCTTCACCGGCAGCCAGCACACCCAGGTAAACCAGGACGCCAAGGGCTTCGTACTGACGACTGCGCGTGGTGAGCAAGGTCTTGCCCAGCGGATGGGGCGCGAGCCAACGTAGCAGGAGGTCCCGATCCAGACCGGAAGGGATATCATCCACCACCCAGAGAAAAGGCTTCCCACGCTCGCCCAGCTCTCGGCCCAGGTGACCCGCAATCTCTTGAGGGCTTCGACCCTGAACGGGCAAGCCAAGCCCAATCGCGAAGTCGCGGATCTGCTGACTCTGCTCGGAGTCCCGATCCTCGGCGCTCAAACCGGCCTTGGCGTCGTCATTACCGAAGGCGCGCAGCCAGAAGACGCCACCCGGGTACGCGGCCGCGAAGCGCACAGCGTATTCCTCGACGACCAGGGACTTACCGACGCCGCCCATGCCTTGCACTTGTGCGAGTGAGCCAGTCGTCCCCGAGATCATGGATACTTCCGACGCCTGCAGGGCGGAGTGGATTCGCCAGAGTTCAGGGAGCCTGCCGACGAATCTGCTGTATCCGACCCGCCTGCTTCCATACCAGGGGACAGACGTGAGGGGTTCGATCGCGCCGAGACTCCCCGTGAGCGTAGCCAGGTGGGCGTGCACGCTGGCCGCGAGGCGGTCGATTGCCTCCCGATCGTCAGGCGCCGGGACGGCTTGGAACAGCGCATCGCGCAGCTCAACCGGGTGGATGTGGTCCGCGGTGACCTCCGGGTTGATGACAAGCACCCGCCGACGGGGATCCCCTTCCCGGGAAGCGGCGAGGAGGGCGGCCGTGAGCTCCCATTGACAGGGTCGGGAGTCACCGTAGTGGGCGGCATAGTACGCGAGTAGCGCCTTGGCTCGCATCAGCCCCTCGATGATGGAGCGGCTGATGCTCGCGAAGTCGTCGATCTCACTCTGATCGACCCAGACCTCCAGGCTCCGGGCCCGAAGAGCTTCGGCGATTGCCATTGCCTCGGAGGCATGCCTGTGGGGGTAGCTGAAGAAGACGTCGTACATCCTCCCGTTCCTTAGCCGTCCGGGTTAGGAGAGACTTCGAGCACGTTACTTCCGAACGACCGTTCCGCGTATACCTTCGGTGAGCACCTCCCCGTGAAGGGCCGCCATCACGTTACGGCAAGCGCCGTGCGACGCTTCTTGTGCATTTCCGGACAGGTCTTGTGGAGAAGTTTATGTAGTACTTGCTTGGCCTGCATGAGGTGTTCTCCTAGGGTTGGTGTGATTACCTATCCTAGAGATCATCGAACATCATGAAGGTTCCCTTACTGTATATATTTATGCAACCGGCTGAAATATATGTTATATTTGTGGGGATACTTCAGTGTCTGACCCTTTTGATTCGTTGATGCACGGGGCAGGGGATCAATCCCCGGTCGCGGCGATAGTGGCCGCAGGAGAGGGGAACATGAAATGCCCGAACACGGGAAAGTGATCGGACAGATCGTAGTCGCCTCCAAAGGGCGTCGGAGAACGGGGAATCAGGGTCTCGATGATCGCGTTCATCGGCTGCAGGTGACGATTCGACACAAGCACGTAGTCGAGATACGAGCGGCCACCCGCCCGCCGGTTGCTGGTCGAGTCCACGGTGTAGGGATGTCCGAACGGCTGCGGATACCACGCGTCCAGAATGCGTAGCATAGCAGCGTACTCGCCGGCGTCGTACTTGTTCACGTTGAGGTCACCGGCAATGAAGACCGGCTCCGTGTCGGAGAGCCCGCGGCCGTCGATGAACGACTTGATGATGCCGAGCTGCCGCATCCGCGTTTGCTGTTGCTCCGTGCCGTCGCCAGCCTGTGTGTGAGACGCGAAGACGTGGTAGGTTTGGCCGTGCTTCTCGGAACGCGCGTAAAGGACGCCTTTGTCGGCCTTGCAATCATCTCCGACACAGACGTCGCCGTAGAGCCGCTGTGCCTCGGCCGTGATTGGCCAACGGCTCACGATGATGACCCCGCCGTCCTGCTCGACCCCACGGTCCGCGCCGAGGATCCTCGTCCGGTGTGGATACTCCCCACGCAGGTCGGCCAGGAGTTGGTTTCGCACCGTGTCGTCGAAAGCCTCCGAGAAGACGATAACGTCGAATCCGCGCAGCTTCGAAGGTAGCACTGCACCCCGATCGGACTGGTCGTTGGCAAACAGTGTCGTCGGCCGCATGTAGATGTTGTAGGCCAGCACATTGAAGCTGTTGGCGAGGAAATAACTGCGCTCGATGATCCCGTCGCCGGCCGAAACGGCATTAGTCACGAGCAGCAGAGCCAGCGCGCGGAGAGCAGTCTGGAGATGAGTCCTTGCAGCAAAGCTAGTTCCAGTCATCGTCAATCTCCTGTTGTTGCTTACTATTACTAGGGACAAGGCCGCCCTAGGCTGGGCCTGCAGGGCTCGTCCCTTGGAGCGGGAGTGGGACCGGAGACTGGCGGCGGCTCGCGCTCCTGAATCTGGATTTGAGTGAGAATCGGATGGCCGTATGAGGTGCATCCGTTGGTCCATACGTGAACCGGTGTGCGAGCGAGCAGCGACGAGAGTGAGATCTGCAACATGGCCTTGGTCTGGGAGTGACCCAATGTCTGCGCAGACCTTGCCCACCACGGTTGTGAGCAGCCGTGAGCCGAGGAGAAGTTGCCTGCCACGTTCACCAGGAGAAAATTGTCGCTACTGGCCTGGACCTTTGCCACGTGATCGTAGTTCGCGTTGCCTGACTGGCTCGCGGCCGGCCCGGCAAAGCCAGCGGCCACCACCGAAGCGATTGCCGCAAGGGTTCGGTTCTTGTGTGTCATGATCTTACACCTGTGCACGGTAAACTTCGTCTCGTTTGCTGGACTCGTCATATCGAAAGCCAGCTTAATAGGGCTGTAAACTATTACCATTCATTCTGTTAAGAATTCACAGTCCTGCCGGATTGTGTTGTAGATACGGCCTAACGTTAAAAGTAACCGGCGCGCCGCTTTTTGGCGCGTCCGAGTTGAGCGCCAAGTTAGCCTCAACACCGCTGAGAATACGAAATGCACCTTGGCTTTTTCAGTAACTTTTCGCACAAACATTTTGTGACATATTCACAATCTGTCCCGACGGAACACGGTGCACTTCTCAATGCGTGACGCATGTTCACGGAGGCCTTTCGTGATCAACAAGCAATGCACGAAGCTACCATTAGAGAGATTGCAGCTCGGCTGGGCAGAGGCAACCGGTATCCGACCGTACCGCCCACGTAAAGCCGCCTCGGGAGTCGGCAAATGAATAGGATTTTTAAACGCCCTTTTCCTCGAAAGGGAAGGTACGGCTGAACCTGTCAGGTGTCAAACACGCGCAATCTCGGTCCGGAATCGGGGACTTTTCGGGCCATTGCATCCTCGGCGCGCCAAGCAGGCCCTTCCCTGGGCCTGGCTTTCATCGGCTCGGGGCGCCAAGTTTCGGGACCGTTTGGCGTCTTGGGCGAGTGCAGACCAAGGGGTCGGCTCGGGGGCTGAACCGGATGGGATCGGGGATCGGTGGGGGATCAGGCCAGTTGGAATCGAACGAAGGCCCGCGCCGGTGCTCGGGGCGGTGCCCGGGCGGACAAGCCGAGATGAGCGAGGATCTTGGCGATCACGGCGGGGTTTTCGATGGCGGCCATGATCTTCAGCGTGGCGCCGCAGTGAGGGCATTTCTCAATATCGAACACCCGTTTGAGCGCCCAGCTGATGCGCGTAGGCCCCGAGGGCTGGGCTGTGTTGCTATGAACCTCTGCGGTGTGAGAGCTGCCCCGCTACAGACGTGAAATCTATCGGTATAGTGTCGCCTTTATGCCTGCCTTCCCACAACGTCCCGGTGCGTCGAAACTGATGGTTGATGTACTGCACGCGGCAGTGAGAATACTTGCCAGTTGTCACCGACCCTTTTCGTTTCTTTTCGTTTTTTCGTTTTCGCTGATAGTGGCTTGGATCATCGGCAAAGCCACCGAGCATACCGGACAGCATCGGCACTATCAGGCCAATACGGTACGAAACCGGGTGGTCCTCTCCACGATATTCCTCGGCCTCAAAGTCATCGACGATCCGCGCGTGAGCTTACGCTTGGCTGATGTGATCGCGGCCATCCATAGCTTCCATGGACCTAAACTGAGTTGTCCTGCGCGACGCGAGCGCGAACGACGCGGCGATCGCAAGAATCACAAACCAGATCAGCGCCCATTCGGGTATTGAAAGTCCGAGAACTTTCCATGCGACTTCCGCGCGATCTCCAGAGCCTTTGAAGATCATCGGCAGCGCGCTTGTCAGCGGAAAAGTTTCGAGCATGTAATCTAGCCCCGGGCCGCAGTCGGCCGCCATGCCCGGCGGTTGATGCTGCAGCCAGACGTGCCAGCCGGCAGTCCCGGCGCCCGCTAGCGAGAGCAGCACGAACAATGCCCCATAGACTCTTTTTTCCGTGTTAGCGGGGTTGTGAAGAAAAGCCAGCAGCGCAACGACTCCCAGGACGATGAACACGTAGCGCTGCAGGATGCACAACGGGCACGGCTCGAGGTTTTGCGCGTGCTGCAAGGAGAGCGCGAAAGCGACCAGTGCGGTGCAGATGAGGAATATGGAAAGGTAGAGGCGTCGAGCAGTCATTTCGCGATTGGGTAGGCGGTAGAAGGTTGCGGTAGGAGGGAAAAATCTGAAGCTTTCGATTAAACCGGAGTCCTGTTTTCAGCCTCCCTTCTCCCGCCTTCCGCTTCCCTCTTCGATCCTTTTATCGCTTCCAGCAGTGGAGCAAGCAAGTCCATCGGCAGCGGAAAGACGATCGTGTGCGATTTGTCGCTGGCGATTTGGGTCAGAGTTTGTAAGTAGCGTAGGTGCATCGCTTCCGGCTGCCGTGCGAGCATCTGAGCGGCTTGCAATAGTTTTTCCGACGCCTGCTGTTCACCTTCAGCGTGTATGACCTTGGCGCGGCGTTCGCGCTCGGCTTCCGCCTGCCTTGCGATCGCGCGCACCATGGATTCGTTCAGGTCCACGTGCTTGATTTCGACGTTGGCGACCTTGATTCCCCAGGCGTCGGTTTGCGTGTCGAGCACCTGCTGAATGTCCACGTTGAGTTTTTCGCGCTCGGCGAGCATTTCGTCGAGCTCATGCTTTCCCAGCACCGCGCGCAAAGTCGTTTGCGCAAGCTGGCTCGTGGCCGAAAGATAATCCTCGACCTGGATCACCGCACGTTGCGCGTCCACGACGCGGAAGTAAAGCACCGCGTTGACCTTGACTGAAACGTTGTCGCGCGAAATCACATCTTGGCTTGGAACATCCATGACCACCGTGCGCAAATCCACTTTCACCATCTGCTGCACCACGGGAATGATGAGAATGAGACCCGGCCCTTTCACCTTGTAGAAGCGGCCGAGCATGAACACTACTCCGCGCTCGTATTCGCGCAGAACGCGAAACGCTGAGAACAGCAAAATGATGATGAAGATGAGTACGATTCCGAGAACGCCTATGTCCCAAATCATGATGGGTCTCCTTTGGTTTCTTCGACATCGAGGGTGAGTCCGTTCATGCCGACCACTTTGACTCTCTGTCCGCGCCGCATGGGAAGCGATGATCGCACGCGCCAGGTTTCGCTGTGCACTCGCGCCCAGCCCTCGTGCGCGTGTCCCGAGCTTGCCGAGGGTTGAAAGTCGTCGAGGATTTCGCCGAGGCTGCCGAGGATTTCCTCGCGTCCGGAAACCACCGGTTGCTTGCGTGCTTTGAGCGCCATGCCGACAACGAGCAACATGAACAGCGCGCTCATGAGCGCGACCCCACCGATCAAGCCGAGAGGAATGCCGTACCCGGGCAGATCGGTGTCAATCAAGATCACCGAGCCGACGACAAAAGCAATCACCCCGCCGATACCGAGCACGCCGAAGCTGGGCAAGAACGCTTCCGCCACCATGAACGCAAGCCCCAGCACAATCAGACCCAATCCGGCGTAGGACACTGGAAGCAACTGAAACGCGTAGAGCGCGAGCAAGAGACAGATCGCGCCGATCACTCCGGGGGCGACGAATCCGGGATTGTAAAACTCGAAAAGAATCCCATAGATTCCGATCAGCATCAGGATGTAGGCGATGGAGGGATCGGTGATCACCGCGAGAAATTTGCTTTTCCAGTCGGGTTCGACTTCGACTACTTGCGCGCCTTCGAGCTTGAGCGTCCGATCCTGTCCCAGCACGTTCAGCTTGCGGCCATCGAGCTTTTTCAGGAGATCGGGCAAACCCGTGGCGACGACATCAACCACCTTGATCTTGGCTGCTTCTTCCGCCGACAAGCTCACAGCCTCGCGCACCGCTTGTTCCGCCCATTCCGCGTTGCGCCCGCGCAACTGGGCAAGACTGCGAATGTAAGCCGAGGCGTCCTGAATCTGCTTGCGCGTCATCGCGTCGCCGGGCGCTTTGGAGTCTTTATCTTCCTCCACTTTGTCTTTGGGATCCTTTCCGGGCGCGCCGCCGATCGCCACCGGAGTCGCGGCGCCGAGATTGGTTGCGGGCGCCATCGCCGCGATGTGGCTCGCATAGAGAATGTAGGTGCCTGCGCTTGCAGCGCGCGCCCCGCTTGGCGCGACAAAAGTCGCGATCGGAACGGATGACGCAAGGATGTTCTTGATGATCGAGCGCATGGAAGTATCGAGACCTCCAGGGGTGTCCATCTTTAGCACCACCAGAGCCGCATTGTTGTCAGCCGCGCGCTTGAGGCCACGGCCTACGAAGTCCGCGCTGGCGGGAGTGATCGCACCGGTGACCGGCAGCACAACAACCTGCTCGACATTCTGAGCGGCAGCCGATGACAGCAGAAGCGACAACAAAACAGCGTTTCGCATGAAAATATTCTAAAGACTTTGGACTTTCATTCCTAACGTGCACTCGCGCGCGACAGTTGCGTTCCGCAGAGAGATGGTGTTATTGCAACGATGCGGGAGAAAACATGTCTTGCCTCCGAAATCAACTGGACACGTCCGACCTGATTTTGTGAGAGTGCTCACCGGGGGCAACGTGACCCGCTGACGCCGGCCGATGTGTACGTGCATGAGATATTCTCGATAGTCAGTTAGGGTCGCTTGCTGTGGGTTGTTTATCCCGAGGCCGACCGCGGGCTGCATACCCGATGCTCCATCCCATGGCTTCCTCCAGTTGCGCACGAAAACGCTGGTTGCCAAGCGGTATCGAGAAACGGCTCGCTCGGCGGATCGCATGCACTTCCGCAGGGTCAAGCGCTGCAGCGAAGAGCTCCCGATAGTGTCGTTGTCGTGATGCGGCGTCCCTACCTAAAGCGTTGTAGAGTTCATGATCGCAAATGACCGGTCCAGACTCTTATAGTCAAGGGACAACGCTGTGTCAGCGAACAGCGCCTCCATGCCGAGGTGTTCTCGACAAACGAAATCCGTGAGCGGGTCTTCATCTTGACGAGCATCGATGGACGAACGCTTAAAGTGCCGGCTCGAACACCTCCAGCCGCCGTGAAAAGGGAGACTACCTTCCGAACTCGCTGGCCGATTCCGCGAAGGTTCCGCTTCAGCGAAAGCTTCTATCGGTTGCGAGGACATTAGGGGACCCCGGTAATATACACGAATCAGTTGTAAGTGGTGCTCATCGCTACTTTGAACCGGTCTCACACGCGCTAACTTCATGGGCACGTGGTTATTTCAACCGACGGGGTCGTCTCCCGCACTCATCAGCGAATGGGATAATCGAGTCGCCGTCATTGCTGAAATTCGGAGTTCGTTCACTGTTGCACTTTCGGCCAGATAAACGCAATCATCGCATCAACGACAACATCACTCGCTAGCCGTAAGACGCAAATCGCCAGTCACAGGCAATTCAAACAAATCATTTCGCAAGAGCCGCGTCGAAAAGAACAATATTTCAAGATTCTCAACGGCACGGGTGTCAGGATTGAGGCGGGCTATCACATCTTCTCCGATCTCCTCTGACTCCTGTTCGGCATAGGGAGTACATCGGTTGATATAAAGAATATCCGCCTCGCGATCGTATTTAAAGCTCAGTTTCTCTTCCACACTAACTCTCCTCCGGTCAGTCTTCGGGCGACGTAGGCGGTAATAATCCAATAGCGTCGCGCAGGTTCGAAAGTACTACGCCATGAAAAGCGAGCTTCCGTTCAAGGATGATTATCTCAAGCAAGACGCCATTGCCATGAACTTGCAGCGCGCGTGCGAAGCAGCCATCGACATCGCCAATCACCTCATCAAGACCAAAAAGCTGGGGCTGCCCCAAGAAAGCAAAGAGAGCTTTATTCTGTTGCAGCGCGCCGGCCTGATCAATGAGACGATGATGACGGCCCTGCAAGCCATGGTGGGTTTCCGCAAAATCCTGGTGCATCAATATCAAAAGCTCGATCTGGATATCATGGTGGAGACCATCGAACGCCGCTTGGGAGACCTCTTAGATTTCGCCAATACCGCATTGGCGGCATCGGATTGAAGTGCGGCCCAGGTGCCTCGAACGCCCCAATGGACATCAACACCGCGCCAACAACGCCCTGCGTATAAAATTGTGTTACCTAAGTATCATCCGTAATATGCGTCATTCGACCCTGCACCCTGATCTCCCCGCCTCTCACCCGCACTTCGGCTCCAGGCCGCGAGCCCGCGCCTGCTCGTACAGTGGCAATGCCTGCGGCACGCGGCTCTCTAGGTCGCGGATACGGGTATCGTTGGAAGGGTGCGATGACAGGATCTGCGGCGGTGCGGCACCGCCTTGCCTGGACATGTTGACCCAGAGCTTCGGCGCTTCGCGCGGATCGAAGCCGGCCTGCGCCATGTACTGCAAGCCGAGAACGTCGGCCTCGCTCTCGTCGCCGCGCGAGTACGGCAAGAGCAGCAACAGATTGGCGCCGACGCCGATCAATTGCGGGTCGATACCGGTGGTGCTCCCAAGCACGGAGGCGCCGAGATTGGCCGCAAGATCGTTCGACACACGTGCGGCGGAGTGGCCGGCGATGACGTGTGCCACCTCATGGCCGATCACGGCCGCGAGTTGATCCCGGTTTTCGGTCACCTTAAGAAGGCCCGTGTAGACGCCGATCTTGCCGCCCGGCAGCGCGAAGGCGTTGACCTCTTTGTTTTCGAATACCAGGACCTCCCACTGCTGACCAGGTGCCACCGTGCGCGTGATGGCATCGGCCACGCAACCCACGTAGCGCGAGATCTTCGCATTCGAGGCCTGCGGCGTCTTCTGTTGGAGCGCCGCGAAGGCGGTGGCACCCATCTGCGCTATCTGCGCGTCGGACACCAGGCGCAACTGTGAGCGGCCGGTGGGCGAGGTGGCGCAGGCCACGGCTATCAGGACAAAAACGGTGACGGCGATCCAGCGCATGGGGGCCTCTATTTCGATAGGCAACTATGCTCATCATAGTTTATCGCTACGCGAAACGCGATCGACCTCGCCAAGACCCGCGCCCGGAGGGCGCGAGTGCCCCCTCCGGCTCGTGCGCAACCCTCTCCCGAACACGCGCGTCGCATCCGTTGCGTCGCGCATCAGCGCGGGTTACTCGACGACGCGGCTCAGCTCCGCGTGGTACCTGGGAGAACCCACGGCGAGCGTAAGCCCGCGGTCTTCCATGAGTCGTTTCAGTCGGCGGCCAACCCTGCTCGGACTGCGGCGAGCGCATTGGCCGAACCCGGCGAGCCTAGGTTTTATATCCCCGAAGTATTTCCAGTTGTTGTTCTATGACCTCACACACATGTTTTATGGTGTCCTTCTTGTCTATTTCCGGGGCGTCGCGGGGACGGGACGCGAGTGCCCATAGCCGTCCCGGATGCAGGCGTGAATATGTATGTGCAGGCCTGCCCCGCTTGGCCAGGATTTCTGTGACGTTAAGATTTTCATCGATCTCCACAATGATATAGACGCCGTTCGATTGCTCGTAAGAGCGTTCGTGAGTCAACGTATAGCCCATAAGGGCTCGTCTCACGGTGGCCTTAGATAAATCTTTCATATCGCTGTCTCCTTAGCGCAGGCTAACGCTGCTCATCGATTCGCGATACGCCACGAAACCCTCGGCACCCCTGACCCCCTTTTCGGGTCCCTGGCAGGAGACGGAACAGGCCAATCGCTCGGGCTAACAGCGCAAGGAGATTTGCTGCACTCGGACCAGCACCGCTTGGCGCCTCCCCGCACCGCTT
>JALZJW010000095.1 GCA_030859565.1 Pseudomonadota bacterium | reverse complement strand
CACGCCTCGAACTCTTGAAACGTCCCCGGGTAGTCAACGCCAGGTTCAGGCCGATGTCCCTCGTCCACCTCCCCATACTACATCTTGGGGCCACTTGCGCGAAGTGGATACCCACTTTATACGAATTACGAATTACGAATAATATAGGGGACATAGGGGACATAGGGGGACATAGGGGACAGACCACGATTAAAGGCAACTTTGCCTAACGAATGCTTCGAAAGGGCCGCGGCAAAAAGTGCTGCGCCCCTCAAGCGGGGACGTTTAGGCGCGAGAGACTTGGACATGGAGCTAGTGTGTGCCTACAGTACTAAGTCCGGCCCTTATCGCTTCTTCTATTACGCGGGTGACCGCGACGAACCGCAGCACATCCACGTTGAGCGTGACGATAGGATCGCAAAATTCTGGCTCGACCCAGTTCGGTTGCAGAGCAGTGGCGGAGATCGCGCGGATTGAGAAGGCGGTGACTTATCATAGGTTCGAGCTTATGGAGGCTTGGAATGAGTACTTCGGCCATTGAGATTGAAGTCCCCTTCGCCGAAAACGTTATGGTGTCGGACGACACGCTTTGTGTAGACCTTAGCGACGGGCGAAGTATTTCTGTTCCACTCGCATGGTATCCGCGGCTGTCGCACGGTTCAGCGGTTGAGCGGAAGCGTTGGCGCCTGATCGGCCGAGGAGTAGGCATTCGTTGGGAGGATCTCGACGAGGACATTAGCGTCGAAGGTCTATTGGCGGGCCGGCCGTCGGGTGAAAGCCAAGGTTCATTTAGCACATGGCTGGTGAAACGGTTATCGCGCCGAACAACGCGCTCACCTCGGACGCGCGGAAAAGCGCCGCGCGAACGTTAGCCGTCAGACAAGAGCATGCGACGCTCTCCGAGCATCCAAGAACTGGCCGAAGCTCTCTCGATGGGAGCTTACCGAGCAACCGTCGCAAACTAACGTTGCGAGCCTGAGTCGTTAGATAGGTAATCAATGTGTGAACGGAGCCATGCAACTATCCTCGTCCTGCCGCCAGGAATCGCCGGCATCCAGATCGCGGGGATGCCCTCCCTGGCGGCTGGATTCCGGCAATCCATGCCGGAATGACGGTTTTACCTGGCAAATGTCCAGTACCCCCTAGTCATGTTTCGCTTTCCTACTGATCGCAACGGGAGGACCGCGCGCGCGCCAGCATGCTATGCTGCGGCCGGATTTTCGGGAAGCCAGGAACCCGACGATCCTGGGTTAAGCGCATCAGGGGCTGGAGGGGCCGGCTGGGAAGCCCGCATCGAGCTTGGGTTCGAGCGCCGCCACGGACGCACCGTGATGGCGCGGCGACATTACGGGCCTCTCGCGGTCCAGAAGCCCTTCTACCCCGAAGGGGAGGTCTGCCATGCCTACCTGCTCCACCCGCCGGGCGGCATCGTGGGCGGTGATCGCCTGACGATAGAGGTCACCGTGGGCGACGGTGCTCGCGCCTTGCTTACAACGCCCGCGGCCGCGAAGATCTACCGTTCCGCCCGTGCCCCCTCCGTCCAGGAATATCACCTGAAGATCGCGGCGGGAGCGGCGCTGGAATGGTTGCCCCAAGAGACGATACTATTTGCTCATTGCCAGGCGCTCACGGCCACCCGTGTCGAGGTCGAACGGGGCGCCGCATTTATCGGGTGGGAGATCCTGTGCCTCGGCCGCCCGGCGTCGGATGAGCGCTTCGATGCGGGCTGGTGCCGCCAACGGATCGAGGTGTGGCGTGAAGGCACACCGTTGATGATCGAACGTGCGCACCTGGAAGGAGGTAGCAGTCTTTTGTCCGCGCGTTGGGGGCTCATGGGCCGCACGGTGGTGGGCACCCTCGTAGCGGTTCCGGCCAACCAGGTCCTGCTTGAGGCCGTCCGCGAGGCGGTGCTACCCGCGCCAGGGGTCCTCTTCAGCGCCACACTGTTAGGTGAGGTTCTCTTATGTCGGTGCTTGGCCGGCCACGGGGAGACAGCGCGCCGTTGTTTCACAAGCGCTTGGTCGGCCATCAGACCCCATCTGCTAGGTCGCCCCGCATGTTATCCTCGGATCTGGTCCACCTAAGGGCAAATGATTACGGTAGACGATCCCAGGGGGTAATGATGGAACTGACAGAATTTCCTGCCCCTTAACTGTCACGCTGAGAAAAACCGAACCGAAGGGAGAGTGGTCGTGCGAACAAATGGCGCGGAGGAATCGAGCTTTCCTGACGCTGTGGCAGAACACCTCGCACGAACCGATGGTCCCGTGCCCCTTCTGACGCTCGGGACGCGCCTTCGCAAAGCCGGGGTGCCGATGAAGAACGATAAACTTAGTGCGATTCTCAAGCAATTCGCGCAGGAGGGGCGGGCGTTCGAGCATCCGGTCGGGAGGCAGTCACGCAACCCCATCCCTCGATACTGGCATCGATCCGCGGAGGAGTATGTCGAACGCATGCTCGCGCAAGCCTTGGCGGGCGGTGGCGAGTGGACCGAAGGAAAGCTCCGTCAAAAGCTCCCGAAGGCCTATCGCGACATCGTGGACGAAGCCATCGGGCGATTCCTCTCGGCAGGGCGACTTTTCGAAGGACCTGCGAAGGGAAAGACTCGGAAGCTCAGCACTCGGCCCCCGGTACCCAGCGAGGCGCTGGGGGCAGCCCAGATCCGGAGCCTGCGAACGATCCTGGAGCGGATCAACGCCCTTCGCCGCCCGCCGCTGCGGTTCGAGCTGCTGGTGGCCTTCTTGGACGGTCGCCTGTCGGGTCCCGACCGTCCCGTGCACTCGGGCCGAATCACCGAGGACCTGCTTCTCAGGTTCTATGCGGAGGACTTGCCGCGGCGCGAGGGCCTGAAGTCGATGCCCATACCCTGTACGTGGCGGCGATACGTCGATTACTGCAAGCGGGCCGCCGCCGTCCCCGATCGCCAAGGGTTTCATCGGCTTCTCAACGAACTGTCTGCGGCGGGTCGGGTCGCCCTCGCCGTGCACGATTCCCCGTCTCGGCTCTCGCAGGAGGACCTCGAGGCAGCCGAGCGGACACCCGAGGGGCGAGTCGTGTATTACTGGACGCCGCTTGGAGGGACCCGGTGAACGAGGAGTTCGTCTACCTCAATCCCTTCCTAAGGAACTCCGTCCACGAGTCGGAGATCTGGGCGGAAGAGGCGACCGGATTCGCTGATGTTGAAAGCATCCATGCGGAGGTGTCCGAGGTGCTGCGGCACGACTTGCGTACAGTGGCGACACACCCGCAGCATCCAACATGCGTGCGTTTCCTCGTGGGACAGGGTGGGGCCGGAAAGTCCCATCTCTTCTCGCGGCTGCGGCGGCAGATCGGGGGCGAGGCCATTTTCGCCTTCGCGAGCAACCCTCCCACGCGGCCGGCCGCGCTCTTTCGCTGGACGCTCGACAAGATCGTGTACGGCTTGCGTCACCCACGGGTCGTCGCGAGCGCGCCGAAGCCCTACTCCCAGCTCGAGGCGCTCCTCTATCGGCTGCTCCTTATCCACGACCCGGTGTTCGTAGAAACCGACCCAGACGCGCTCCATGACGTCTGGAGCGATGTCTCGGAGGAGGAGCGCGAGGAGTACCTCCGTTCGGTTGAACAGCGCCTGGTCGCTCGCGGCTACCAGGCACCTCTGCTCCGCGGCATGCTCGGCGTCTTCCGTCCGGAGACGCGAGAAGTCGCATTCCGCTGGCTCTCGGGCTCGACGAACCTGATGATCGAGGAGATCCAAGCCATCGGCCAGGCTCAGCCCATCGAAGACGCGGAGGTGGACGCGCTGCTCCGCCTCATGGGAGACCTCTCGCACGCGGCCGCTACGCCGATCGTGCTTGTACTGGACCAGCTCGACCTGATGGTGGAAGCGGCGCAGATCGACGAGCTGCAGCGCCTCCTTGTCACGTTGATCGACCAAAGCCAGAACTGGTATGTCGTGATCGGCCTCATCGAGGACAAATTCCAGCTCTGGAGCGCGCGCCTGAGCGAAACTCTGCGAACGCGACTCCAGGCGATGGGGGGAGGCCGGCTTCCCGTGATGGAATTGACACAGCTCGCGGATGCGGCGCAGAAAACTGCCGTGCTCCGGCAAAGGCTCAGCTCGGCGCCGCTCGTGACCCTGCGCGGCGAGCAGGGCATCGCATCCGAGATCTATCCGCTGGGAGACGGCGATATCGACTCGCTGGTCTCCGGAGCCCCCGTCTTCCCACGCGCGCTGCTAGCTCGCGCGTGCGCCCTCTATCAGGAACGTACCGAGGCCGGAACACGCCCGGTCGAGTCACTCGAAGCACGGATGCTGTCGGAGTTCGAGGAGCGTCGCGCGCGGATTGACCCCGAGACGATGAGTGTAGACAAGGCCTCTCTCGCCGACCGCCTCAGGGAGGCCGTCGAGCTGGCGGCTTTGGCTGCTGGACTCGGATCCGTGGATGCCCGCGTCGGACCATTCGAGCAAGAGGGGCCCTCCCAAGGCACGGACACGATTGTGACGGTGGGCGGCCGCACCCTCCGGATCCTGGCGCATCACGTGCACCAAGGCCCAAGTTTCCCGCGCTTCCTCAGCCGTGCCTTCGGCCTGCCGGGTGGCACGATCCTGGTGCGCGACGGTAAGGTTCCGATCGCGGGACAAGTCACGACGCAACGCCTCGAGGAATTCCGGAAGAACAAGCAGTTCCTCCATCTCCCCCGTCCGGCTATTGCGGACCTGTTCGCGTTGGGGGAGGTGCTGGCCGAGTTCCGGGAAGGCAACTTCGGCACTCTTCCGACAGACCTGGCGCCGACGTCCGACAACGTCAAGGCCGCGCTTTCGCACCAGGGCTGGTTCCAGCAGCATGCGTTCACGCAAGCCGTCCTGGCCTCGCTTTCCCGCGAAGCCGGACCTGAGCCGGAGCCGCGCCCCGAGCCCCCGCCGCTGCCCGAGGACCTTTCAGCCGTGGTCCAGGACCTCCTTCGATCCTCGCGATGGCTGGTGCTGGAGCGTCTGCGCCTGCAACTGAAGCGTCGGCATCGAATCGATCTTGCGGCCGCTGACCTCCGCGCAGCACTCCTCCTACCGCCTCTCAACGGGCTCGTTCTTCGTTATCCGGAAGAAGTCCGAGTACCGAGCGACGTGCAAATCTTGGTCTGGAACGAGGAAGTCGATGCTTAGGCCGGCCCTGTTGACCGTCGAGATTGGGCCGGAGCTACGGCGGCGGATCGAACCAGCCGTCTTTCGGTCGCTTTTCGCGGAGGCGGCTCGTGCCGGCACCCGATCGCCTTCCATCACTCAGGCCAAAGAGCTCCTGGCGATCGCAGTTCCCCGATATCGGGAGGTGGTTTCCGGGGCTGCCCCGGCGTTAGCGGGCATCGGCCCCGTCCCCCTCCGTGACGTCGGGACCCTCCTGCATCAGGCGCTCCAGGAGGCGACACGGTTCTTCCGCCGCGAGGGCGCGCGTACCTTCCGCGCCGTGCAAAAACTGGACGACTCCGAGGAACGGGCGGCGCGCCTGTGGCACGCGCTCTTTTCGCGACGTCTTCTCCCCTGGCTGCAGGCGTCCGGGAAACTGGGCGAGCCCGATGCGCTCGAATCGATCGACGTGGTCGTCGAAAGCGTCAAGCTCTGGGTGCGGGACCTCGCCCTGCAGTTGGGACCAAGGGCTGAGAGCGAGATCGCTCCTGCGGCCTTCTTTCTGGACACCGAAGGCGATCTCAAAGCGACGCTCGTGTGGGAAGGGCGGCGGCTCGAGCTCCGCGGCCGGCCCGACGCGCTCGTGGTCAACCGCACCTCCGGCCGGCCCGAGGTCATCGAATACAAGCTGGGCAAGCACGGACAGGTGGAACTTCAAGTAGCGCAGACGCTGCTCTACTTGGCGCTCGTCAACGAGGTGAAGGGCCCGGGCTTCGAGACCGCACGCTTGCAGCTTTTTCGGCTGGAAGCGGAGACGCCTCCAGATGCGCCCATCGAGGTCTCGGAGGAGCCGGAGAAACCGGCAACCACGGTCCCCGCAGCCCAAACGCCGCCCTCGGGGTTTCCGCCCCAGGTCGAGGCGGCGTTCGCCGGATACATCGGCAACGTCGCAGCCGTCCGGCGGCTGAAGATCGAATGCACGCTCGCTTTCCGGGCAACGCCGCCCAGCATGCCGGTGAACGTGATGCTCTGCGGTCCCGGCGGCCTAGGCAAGACGGAGCTCGCACGTCGAGTGGCACGGGCGCTTGGTGTCCCGCTGGTCGATGTCCCCGCGAGCCGGATCAAAAACGTCGACGGTCTGCTCGATCTCGTCGACGGCGCCCTCGCGGCGGCCGGCCAATCTGCCGAGGAAGCGGGCACCGACTCCGGGCTGCCACGGCGCGCCTACCCCCCGGTCGTAATCTTTCTCGACGAGATCCACCTCATGGGCAAGCGCGCCGACCTTTTTCTCAACGTGTTCGAGCCCAAGGAGCGCCGTGCCGTCGGAAGCAAGGCGGTCGGGGACTTCAGGCATGCGACCTTCCTGGGCGCGACCACCGACAAGGGTCTGCTTCCTGGGGCATTTCTCACGCGTTTTCGCATGGTTGACCTTGTTCCGTACAGCGCCGACGAGGTGGCGGAGATCGTGCGCCCCGTGTTCGAGGCCCATCCCGTCGAGACGGACTTCCTCCTACGCCTCGCCCACATGAGCCGCTTCAATCCCAGGGAGACCCTCGTCCGTGCCCAGGAGCTGCTCACGCATCACCGCTTCGACGCCTCAATGTATCCTCTCGACCTCGGGGGCCTGCGGCGGATGGCGAGCGAGTCGTGGCAGGTCGACGAGCACGGGCTCCGGCAAGTCGACCACCGGTATCTCCGTGCCCTCGAAGGCGGGAGGCGCGGCCTGGAGGCGCTGACACAGCTCCTCCCTGTGGGCCGGGACGAGATCAAGACAGTGATCGAGCCCTATCTCCTGCAGCTCGAGCTGATACGGTTGAGTGGCGCCGGCCGCGAGTTGAGCGAGCAAGGTCGGCGGCTCGTCACGATTCCAGCTTAGCGATTGCGACATTTCATCATCGAGCAACTCGACGGATCGAGCTGAACCCCCCGACTATAGAGTAAAATTGGCCGTGACAAGCAGTGGGGGAACCGTATGGAACTGACACCACGTGAGAAAGACAAGCTCCTTCTCTTCACCGCCGCGCTGCTCGCGGAGCGCAGGAAGGCGCGCGGCCTCAAGCTCAATTATCCGGAGGCGATCGCCTATCTCTCGGCGGCCATACTCGAGGGCGCGCGCGATGGCAGGACGGTCGCAGAGCTCATGAGCTATGGCACGACGCTCCTGGCGCGCGAGGACGTCATGGACGGGATCTCGGAGATGATCCCGGAGGTGCAGGTCGAGGCGACGTTTCCCGACGGCACCAAACTGGTCACGGTGCATTACCCGATCGTTTGAGGAGAACCACGATGATCCCCGGAGAAATGTTCATCGAACCAGGCGCTATCCGTCTCAACGAGGGCCGTGAAACCCGGACCTTGAAGGTCGCCAATACCGGTGACCGGCCGATCCAGGTAGGCTCCCATTACCACTTCTACGAGACCAACCGGGCCCTGCGTTTCGATCGGGACGCGGCCCGTGGTTTTCGGCTTAACATCCCAGCCGGCACCGCGGTGCGCTTCGAGCCAGGGCAGGAACGCACGATCGAGCTTTGCGCCTATGCGGGCGAGCGTAAGGTCTACGGGTTCAACGCGCTGGTGATGGGACCGCTGGAGAAACAACCATGACGACGATCGACCGCCATGCCTATGCGGAGATGTACGGGCCCACCGTGGGCGACCGGGTCCGTCTTGGGGATACGGAATTGATCATCGAGGTGGAACAGGACCACACGATCTACGGGGAGGAGGTCAAGTTCGGCGGCGGCAAGGTGATCCGCGACGGCATGGGCCAGAGCCAGCGCGGTGCTCGCGATTCGGTCGATACCGTCATCACCAACGCGCTCATCCTAGACTACACGGGCATCGTCAAGGCCGACATCGGGATCAAGGACGGGCATATCGCCGGCCTCGGCAAGGCCGGCAATCCCGATATCCAGCCCGCCGTCAGCATCATCATCGGAGCGGGCACCGAGGTCATCGCGGGCGAAGGCATGATCGTCACGGCGGGCGGCATCGATTCCCACATCCACTTCATCTGCCCGCAGCAGATCGAAGACGCGCTCATGTCGGGGGTGACCACCATGCTGGGCGGAGGCACCGGGCCCGCGGCGGGTACCAACGCGACCACCTGCACGCCGGGACCGTGGAATATCCATCACATGCTGCTCGCGGCCGACGGGCTGCCGATGAATCTCGGTTTTCTCGGCAAGGGCAACGCCAGCCAACCTGAGCCGCTACGCGAGCAAATCATCGCCGGCGCCATGGGGCTCAAGCTCCATGAGGACTGGGGCACGACGCCAGCCGCCATCGACGTGTGTCTGAGCGTCGCCGACGAGCTGGACGTGCAGGTCGCCATCCATACCGACACCTTGAACGAATCCGGGTTCGTCGAGGATACCATCGCCGCGTTCAAGGGCCGGGCCATCCATACCTATCACACCGAAGGCGCGGGCGGCGGACACGCCCCCGACATCATCCGGGTCTGCGGCGAGTCGAACGTCCTTCCCTCCAGCACCAACCCGACGCGGCCCTATACCGTCAACACCATCGACGAGCATCTCGACATGTTGATGGTCTGCCATCACCTGGACTCCAAGATCCCCGAAGATGTCGCCTTCGCGGAATCCCGCATCCGGCGCGAGACCATTGCCGCCGAGGATATCCTGCACGACCTCGGCGCCTTCTCGATGCTGTCCTCGGATTCCCAGGCGATGGGACGGGTGGGCGAGGTCATCACCCGCACTTGGCAGACGGCGCACAAGATGAAGCTGCAGCGAGGGCCGCTCGCGGGCGACTCCGATCGTAACGACAACCTGCGGGCGAAACGCTATGTGGCCAAGTACACGATCAACCCCGCGATCACCCACGGCCTGGCCCGCGAGGTCGGTTCCGTCGAGGCCGGGAAGCTGGCCGATCTGGTGCTATGGAAGCCGGCCTTCTTCGGGGCCAAACCGTCCATAGTCATCAAGGGCGGGATGATCGTGGCGGCGGCCATGGGCGATCCCAACGCCTCTATCCCCACGCCCCAGCCGGTGCACTATCGACCGATGTTCGCGGCCTTCGGCGGCGCGCTGGCCAAGACCTGCTTGAGCTTTGTTTCACAAACCGCATTGGAGGCCGGAATCAAGGAAAAGGTTGGTCTCCAAAAACAGCTCGTCGCCGTGCGCGATACCCGGCGCATCGGCAAGTCGGAGATGCGTTTGAATGACTATCAGCCGAAGATCGACGTGGATCCGCAGACTTACGAAGTGCGCGCCGACGGTGTTTTATTGACCTGCGAACCTGCCACGGTCCTGCCGCTGGCGCAGCGCTATTTCTTGTTTTGAGCATGGCGTGGTTTGCGCAAGCGGCCCGCCTCACCCGCACTTCGGCTCCCGGCCCCGAGCCCGCGCCTGCTCATACAGGGGCACTGCCTGCGGCAAGCGGCTCTCTAGGGGTGCGGTGCCGCCTCGCCTGGACATATTGACCCAGAGTACCGCTACGCGAAACGCGATCGACCTCGCCAAGACCCGCGCCCGGAGGGCGCGAGTGGTCCGGCTACAGACGTGACACCTATCGGCATGCTGCTCACCAATCAAACCGTTTGAAATGTGGCTTTGGATTGCTTATCTTGCGTCGATGAGCGTGGTCCGATCCTGCTATTTTTGATCGCGGCGATGATGCGGATCACTGAACGGCTGCAGACGCCGGCCAAGGCCGACGCGACGCTGACCTTGTCCTTCGAGCAGCGGCAAAAGAGCCGCCAGCGGATCAGGCTCGATTCCGGGGAGGAGGCGGGTGTGAGTCTCCCGCACGGAACCATGCTTCGCGCGGGCGATCGCTTGCGTGCCGAGGACGGGCGCGTGGTCGAAGTCCGCGCGCTGGCCGAGCCCGTCACCAGCGCGTATAGCGTCGATCCGCATCTGCTCGCCCGCGCCGCCTATCACCTGGGCAATCGCCATATCGCCCTGGAAATCGGCGCGGGCTGGGTCCGCTATCGGGCGGATCATGTATTAGACGGGATGGTCGCCTCTCTCGGGTTACGTACGGTCCGGGAAGAGCAGCCCTTCGAGCCGGAGGCCGGCGCTTATCACGACGGCGGCCATCGCCATCCCGGGGGAGCCAGGTGACGGGACGCATGAGCACGGCTAGGGCTCGGCTACGGCTTTGGCAACTCATCAGCCCCGCGTTGCCGATCGGGGCCTATGCATATTCGCGCGGGCTGGAGTACGCCGTGAGCGCGGGCTGGGTAGGTAACAAAATCGACGCCGCGTCATGGATCGAGGGACAATTGACACAGGTCTTCGAAAGCCTCGATGTCCCCGTGTTCGCGCGGCTCTACCGCGCCTGGCAAGAAGACGATGTAGGCACCCTCGCCTACTGGAATTCTTTCCTGCTCGCCACCCGCGAGTCCGCCGAGTTGCTCGCCGAGGACCAATACCTCGGTGGCGCCTTGGCCCGGCTGCTGATCGATCTCGGGATCGAAGACGCCGGCGCGTGGCAAGTTGCCGAACGCCCGAGTTTCGCTACCCTGTTTGCCCTCGGCGCGGAACGCTGGGATATTGAATTAACGGAGGCCGCGCAAGCCTATGCCTGGATATGGAGCGAAAACCAAGTCGCGGCGGCGGTAAAGCTCATCCCCTTGGGACAGACGGCCGGACAGCGAATATTGTCGCGGCTCGCGGACGTGCTCCCGGAGGCGGTGCAGTCCGGGCTCGCGCTCGGCGATGACGCCATCGGGGGCGTCGCCCCGGGGGTGGGCATCGCGAGCGCCCTGCATGAGGGGCAATATACGAGGCTGTTCCGTTCATAAACGAGGCCACGGCGATGGAGCACACGAAGGACAGAAAACAGATCTTGCGTATCGGCATCGGCGGGCCCGTCGGCTCGGGGAAGACAGCGCTCGTCGATGCGCTGTGTAAATCGATGCGCGACGAGTACCGGATCGCCGTGGTCACCAACGATATTTACACCAAGGAAGACCAGCAGTTTCTGATCCGCAGTCAGGCGCTGACGGCCGATCGGATCGTAGGCGTGGAGACCGGCGGATGCCCGCATACCGCGATCCGCGAGGACGCCTCGATCAACCTTGTTGCCGTCGATGAGCTGATTACGCGTTTCCCGGAGCTCGACATGATTTTCGTCGAAAGCGGCGGCGACAACCTGAGCGCGACCTTCAGCCCAGAGCTGGCCGATCTCATGATCTATGTGATCGACGTCGCCGCGGGCGACAAGATCCCGCGCAAGGGCGGACCCGGGATCACGCGCTCCGATCTCTTGGTGATTAACAAGATCGACCTCGCGCCTCATGTGGGTGCTTCCCTCGAGGTCATGGAGCGGGACGCCCGCAAGATGCGCGGCGAGCGGCCCTTTGTGTTTTCCAATCTGAAAACCGGCGAGGGTCTCGGGGCGATCCGGGATTTTATCGTGCGCGAGGGGTTATTGGCATGACGCGAAAAAATTCACCATCGCTATCTTCACCGAATTACCAGGGTCTGCGACACGCGCTTTTGGTGATTTTCCTAACCACGCTCATCGGCTGCGCCGCGCCGTCCGCGATCAAGATAGACTCCACGCAAGGCGCGCGGGGACCCATCGATAAGATGCTGTTCATCGTTCGCGACGCGGCGGGTGGATTCCGAGCCGGCGAGGACCCGCTCAAGGCCCTTACGCGCGAGGTCAAGGAGGATCTGGTTCGCGCCGGGTACGCTGTGAGCGATCCATGGGACCTTGGCCTATCGGAACGGGAGATCCGCGAATTGATCGAAGAAAAGTACACCAGCGTCGTGAGTGCGTATGGCCATTTGCTGGCGGCCACGGTTCATCCCCTGCGGACGGGCAGCACGCCCGCGGGATTTTCAATGAGCTTTGGGGATTCCGATCCGCGCGCGCAAAACTTTCAGCGCGTCGAACTTATCCCGATCTCCTGTGCCTTGGTAAACACCCGGAGCGCTCGCGAGGAAGCGAGCCTCCGTGAGGACAAGCCGGCGCCCGGCCGCGACGATAGGTGGGTACCGCAGGAGGCCGGCCCGGCGAAGGGCGTCGAGGCGCTAGCCGGGGACATTCGCGCGGTCTGCGATAAGTTACTGGCCGAGCTCGGCGTTGCCCGGAAGGTGGCGAAGAGCGAACCCTCAAGCCCCGCAGACCCCGTACCTGCCGTCCGGGTCGAGATCGCCCCGGCCGAAGAAAATACCCCGGAGACGGTAGAACCTGCGCCAGCGCCAGACATCGATGAGGATACCTCCTTGAAATCGGAAAATGCACTTCCGCAAGCCTCAGGCTCAAATTCCGCGCCCTCGCAAGACCCTGCTGTTCCGGCTCCGGAGCCTTTGCCGGCGACCGTCAGCGCTCCTCCAAAGAGCAGCCCGGTCACGGCTAAGCCAAGCACCGGCAACGAGGGCCGCAAACAGGTGAAGATTATAAACCCGGGGAATACCGTCATCCTGGAGTTCGGGCCCGACCGGCGGCATTGAAGTTATCGAGTCTGCCGCCCTCGAGTTGTCCGGGCGCTGACGGGCTACTGCTGATATCCGCGTTCATCATGCAAGGCGATATCGAGGCCTTGCAGCTCCGCCTGTTCGTTGACCCGCAAGCCGACCATCGCATCGACCACCTTGAGGATGAGGTAGCTCAAGATCGCCGTGTAAACACAGGTGAACGCGACGGCCTTGAGCTGCGCCGCCACTTGCCCGCCGATAGTCATGCCCGCGGCGAGTCCGATCCCGCCCAGGCTGCCGGCGCATACGCCGGCGAGTAAGGCGCCGACCGTGCCGCCGATGGCGTGCACGCCGAAGGCATCGAGCGAATCGTCATAGCCTAGCCAGCGCTTGAGGCGGGTGGACGCCAGGAAACACGCCACGCCGGCCGTGGCCCCGATCAACAATGCCCCGAGGGGTCCGGCCGATCCCGCGGCGGGGGTGATCGCCACCAACCCCGCGACCGCACCGGTGGCGATGCCGAGCACGCTCGGTTTGCCATGGGCCGCCCATTCACTGAACATCCAGGCCAAGGCCGCGCTCGCGGCTGCTATCTGCACGACGGCCATTGCCATCCCGGCGACACCGTCGGCGGCCCCGGCGCTGCCGGCATTGAACCCGAACCAGCCCACCCAGAGCATGGATGCGCCCGCGACCGTGATCGTGAGATCGTGTGGTGGCATGGGTTTCTCCGGGTAGCCCTTGCGTTTTCCCAGCACGACCGCGGCGATGAGCCCCGCGACCCCGGCGTTGATGTGGACCACCGTGCCGCCGGCGAAGTCAAGCGCGCCCCAGTGCGATCCTATGAGCGATCCGGCGCCGCTCCAGACCATGTGGGCGATCGGGCAATAGACGAGCGTGAGCCAAAGGCCCGTGAACCAGAGCATGGCCGAAAACTTCATACGCTCGGCGAAGGCACCGACCATGAGCGCCGGGGTAAGGATGGCGAAGCTCATTTGGAAGGTCATGAAAACAGTCTCGGGGACGCTCAGGCGCAGGCTGTCCCGCCCGACGCCATTCAGGAGGGCCTTGTTCAGGCTCCCGATAAAGGAGCGGAGATTGATTACCCCGTCCTGCATCCCGGTGGTATCGAAGGCCAGGCTGTACCCCCACAGCATCCACAGGATCGTCACCAGGGAGGTAATGGCGAAACACTGCATCATGACCGAGAGCACGTTCTTAGCCCGCACCATTCCGGCGTAAAACAATGACAGCCCCGGCATGGTTATGAACAAGACCAGCGCCGTCGCCGTGAGCATCCAGGCAGTATCGCCCGAGTTCAAGCCGGGGGCGGTTGGGAGGGCCAGGATTTTTTCCGGCGCGGTTGCGGAGGTCTCTGGCAGCGCCGGAGCGGTTTCCTCCAAGGGGGATTGAGCGGGTAGCCCGGCGTCCGGCGCCGCCGGCGTCGCGCTTGCCTGGGGGTCCGCCGGCGGCATCGCCTCGGCCATCACCGCCATCGGCAACGCCACGATGCTTAGGAGCAGCACCAGCAATCCGGCGCGCGTGCTTGACGTCATTCTCAATTCTCCTTCGGCCCAGTGATCATGGCCGGACCAGAGCGGGAGCAAGTGATAGACGGCGCGGTAGAGCAACAGCGCCGCCGCGAGGGATCCGGTCGAAATCAAGCCATGAAAGCTCAGGAGCAAGATGCTCTCGAAGACGCCGAGCCCGCCCGGCACATGGCTCACCATGCCGCGAGCGTCGCGATAGAATAGACTGCGAGGAAGGGATCCAGTCATAACCAATGAGCACCGTGTAGCTCGCGGCCGTCAGTAACAATGCGAGCCCCAATTGCCCGGAGGAAAGCTGCCGCAACTCGGCGAGCATGCTGTCGACATTCAGCTCTTGCAGAAGGTGATAGATGGCCGAGCTCGCGGCCAAAAACAGGGCGAGCGACAGCAGCGGCATGAGCACGCGCTGCCCGCGGCTCGGCGGCGTCATCGCCCACGCGGTCTCATTGGCATCCGTCATGGGGTGTCAGTACTTACTCTTGACTTTGATCTGAGACAATCGGGCTGATGCGGGCATTATACATTTGTGGATCGATAAACCAGACGCGGATGGTGCATCAGGTCGCGCGGCAGTTGTCGCAATTCGAGGCCTACTTTACGCCCTACTACTGTGTGGCTTCAAAAAACTGGTTTGCCGTGCCGGGCTGCTCGACTTTACGGTCATGGGCGGTCAATTCTTGCAGCGAACGATAAAATATATGGAGACGCATCGACTTGCCCTGGACCGCGAAGGGCGGAACGGCCCCTACGATCTGGTCGTCACCCAGCGATCTCATCGTCCCGCGCAACATCTTGGGGACCAAGCTGGTGTTGGTGCAAGAAGGCATGACCGATCCCGAGACGAGAAAGCCGCGACGGAACCGCACTTGCTTATTAACCGGGTGCGAGGGTGTAACGCATTTGCAACAGATCCGTGCCCTGTTGCAATAAAGAAACGAACCCGATTGGTGCGGTTTCTACTGGATTCGCACAGGTTTGGAT
>JALZJW010000094.1 GCA_030859565.1 Pseudomonadota bacterium | reverse complement strand
ACGATGCTTTCGTTACGGTATTCCGCCCGTAGCGCCTCCAGGGCTTCGCGCCCGCGCCACGCGGGAGGCAGGCTTATTCGCTCCTGGCGCAGTTGCCGGATGCGCTTGACTTGCTCTCCCCGCGGGGATTGCAGGTTCTGCGCGATCGCGCCGATCTCCCGCTGCAAGCGTTCTTGCTGAAACCTGGCCCAGTCCAGCGCATTCTGGGCTTCATGGCGCGCCTCCACGGCCGCGTCCCGCTCGCGGCTCGCGGCGGCCAACTGGTCTCCGGCTCCTCGGGCTTGGTTCCGCTGCTCGCCAAGACGCCGCTCGGCGGCCGCAAACTCCTCGGCGCGCGCACCGGGGTTCTCTGTCTCGACGCGTTGGCGGATTTGCTCGAAGCCGATCATCGCGCTGTTCGGAGACTTGACTGACGGCTCAGCTTGTTCGGCTTAGGCCGCCTGACCGATGACTAGAGCGGTACCTAATGTAAGCCCCAGGACAAGGTCAGGGTTGAGCATGTCGCAGTAACGGTTCATGGTTCATTCTCCTGCTTCAGTTGATTATGGGAACTCCCGAGGTCCGGGATGAGGTGACATGCTAATCGGAGTACCTGACATCAAGCTGAAAAGCCACGGGGCGGGATCTTGTCGTCCACGGTACTGACCTTATTGGTCTTGCCCGTGGTGTATGAGCTTTTTGAGCGGTGCCGACGTTGAGATGACAGACGCTGTTGCCGGGTTATCGATATCGAACTTGAATTCGACCGTCCGAGCGCCGGGTGTCTTCCGGCGAAAAATTGCGTTCCACGAATCTTACGCGGCGATCGCGATCCTGGATTAGAACGCTGCTGCAACGGGTGCCGTAATTCTCGCTCGTGATAAAAATCGATGCTAGCACGCGCTCCCGCACGAGGCCGACTCCGGTGTCCGGCAGGCAGTCATCAGTGGGCAGGGTCCTATCGGCCAGCATTTCCAGGATCGCCTCGGGCTCGGCGGCGGGCATCCCGAGGATTTTCGCGAGAGCAGCCTTAGCATTTTTTACCTTCGGCCACGGGGTGTCTAAGCGATGATTGCTGAGCCCGTATAAACCGGGCGCGAGCGTTAGGATCTCCCTGGTGCGATTGTTGTAGTAAGCGATCTCGTCGTGGTCGCCGGCCAGCAGGTTAAAGCCATTGTAGCGCGGACCTTGCCGAGCGACTTCCGCGAGATAGGCGCGAGGCGGTGGGTCCCCGCGCAAAAACTTGCTGACCAACAGCCCCCGGGATGGAGCATTCTCCGGCGCGGGTTTCGGATCGCGGATGTTGCTTACGGCCGCGAAACGTCCCGATCGGGTGATCCCGAACCAGGTGCCGCCCCCGACGAGATCCCGGCCGGCTAGAATCCACGGGGCGTCCTCCCAAAAGTGCGCGGGTTGACTGGGGCGGTCATAGAATTCATCGCGGTTCGCGGCGATCACGAGCGGATAACGGGCGTGTTGCCGGTAGGATAAAAGGATGAGGCACATGCGGACTCACCTAGAACCGGGAGCATCCTCAGCGCGCTTGGGGCGATCGGTACGCGCCTTCGCGGCGGGCCTTACATCAATGCGGCCAATCCGCTGCGTGTTACTTAGCGCCAGCCACAAGGTGCCGTCTTTCCGGTTCACCACCATTTGTTGCACGATGGCGCCTTCGGTCGGGATCTCCAACGTAGCGCTGCGTTTGGTTTTGGGATCGAAGGCGACCATCTTGTTGGTGTAGGACTCGTTGTACCAGATCCGCCCATCCTGGCCGATGGCGATCGCGGTCGGGCCGGCGTTTCGGTTTACCGTGTCATACTCCTTAAAGCGCTCGGTCTTCGGATCGTAACGGCCGAGCTTGGAGCGCGCCGGATCGGTGTACCAGATGTTGCCGCCGGCGTCGATCGCGAGCTGCCGGGGGCGGGCATCCTTATACGGCAATTCGATTTCGCGCAGGGTCGCCTCCTTGGAATCGATGCGGGCGAGCCTGTGCGTCCCGAACAGCGTGACCCAAATCCCGCCATCGGGCGCCACGGCCAGGTCGTGCGGTCGCGCCTTGGGAGTGGTCACCGGCAAAACAACGACCCCGCCCGTGCGCGGGTCCAGGTACCCGCAGGCGTTGGCGCGCTGGGCGGTGAACCAAATCCTGCTCTTATGGATGAGGAGTGTGTCAGGATCCTTGGCACCTGGCGGGAGGGAGTATTCCATGATCTTCCCGCTCTGGGTGTCCAAGACCCCGATTCTCCCGAGCTTGGTGGCCGTATACCAGATGCGTCCGCGGCGCCCGATGGCGATCCCATGGGGCGCCGCACCGGGGCTCGGCATCTCAAAATCCTTGATCTGGCCGGTTTCCGGGTCCACGCGCCCGATACGGCTGTTCGCTTGGTCCACGTACCATGCCACGCCGAACCTATTCACGGCAACCGAGTAAGGCGCGGCGCCGGCTCGCGGAATGACGTACTCGATGATCGATGCGAAGGATTCAACCTCGCTTCGGCCGTAAGGCTCCGCGGTGGCACCCGCCCAAAGCCGCGGCAAGCCAACCGCAGCGACCAGGGCGGTGATCGCCAGAATTCTAGGGATAAGACTGTGCATACGACGGTCGGTGTAGGGCCCGTTAAGCTTCCGCCGCCATTGCGATTGTAACGGAGTGCTGCGACGAATTATAGCCGAAACCGTCGTCCACGACGCGCTTCATGGGTATCATTGAGGCGTAAGTCAAAATATTTCGCCTGCGGGGCACCCCGCAGGCGACCAAAGGAAAGAGTGCACTACTCCCCTTTGGAAACCCCAATGCTAAAGTGCCCGCCGCAAGCGGCGGGGTAGTAGTGAATAACCCCCACGGGAGGACCTATGACACAACCACCCACGCGCCGGATCCGCGAGCTGCTCGCTAAACCGGGGATCATCCGTTCGCTCGGAGCGCACGATGTGCTGACGGCCGTGCTCATCGAACAAGCGGGGTTCGAATCGGTTTTCATCGGCGGATTCGGGACCAGCGCCAGCCTTTATGGTCTGCCCGACCTTAACTTTCTGGGCATGAGCGAGATGGCGGACGCCGTACGGCGAATGGCCCAGCGCGTAGCGATTCCCGTGATCGCCGATGGCGACACCGGACATGGCGATCTGCATAACGTCATGCGCTGCATTAGCGAATTCGAAACCGCCGGTGCCGCGGGGATCATCCTAGAGGACCAGGTGTTTCCGAAACGCTGCGGTCATTTTGAAGGCAAGCAAGTGATCCCGGCGCAGGAGATGGTGCTCAAGTTCAAGGCCGCCGTACGTGCCCGCTACGATGCGGATTTTCTATTCATTGCGCGCACCGACGCGCGCGAACCGGACGGTTTGGACGATGCGATCGATCGCATCAACCGCTACTGCGACGCCGGCGCGGATGTGGCTTTCATCGAAGCCCCCCTGTCCCTCGCCGAACTCGAGACTATCTGCCGCCGGGTCCCTTACCCCAAGTTCGTGAACATGCTCGCCTTCGGGAAGACCCCCCTACTCGGCGTGCGCGATCTGGAGCAAATGGGGTTCAAGATCATGGTCGCGCCGATCGACTCGGTATTACTCACCGCCAAGGCTATGCGCGAAATGGCGCAGGTCTTTGCCCGCGATGGACACACGCGGGCCCTCGCCGAAAAAATGGTCGGGTTCGATGAAATCAAGAGTATCTTGGGCGTCCGCGAGTATTTATCGTTGCGCGATGAATTATGCCGAGGCGGTTAGGCCGGTAAGGTTTTCATCAAATAGACCGTCGAAACCTCTACGAGTGCTCTATCATGGTGCATACACGGATAGTCTTGGGCTATGATGATGCTAAGGATTTCACTTAACGGGTGAATACTTTTTTAGTAGTATTAAAAACAATAATAACCGATGGAAAACACGACAGTTGTTGCTACCATATAGTTATGGCACACGCTGTGCCCTGGCCTCATTAAACAACTAAACTTTCAGGGGGAACCCATGAAGCAGATATCGATATTGGTTGCGGTTCTGGCCGGATCCACGGCGGCTTTTGCACAAGAGGAATCGCCGCATGTGGCGGCCGGGAGCGTCGCATTAGCGACGGATTATCTCTTCCGCGGTATTTCACAAACCGACAACAGTCCCTCGGTCCAGGGCAGCCTCGAATACAACTACACGCCCTGGGGGATCTATCTCGGGGCGTGGGCGTCGAACGTCGATAACGCCACGTCGGATGGGGAGATCGAAATCGATTGGTACGGCGGGTTTCGAGGTGAATTCTCGGATACCGGTATCGGTTGGGATCTCGGCGCGATTTATTACCATTATCCAGGCGACGACGAGCGTCTGGCACAACCTCTCGAGGCGGACTATGTCGAGGCCAAGGCCGGCTTGAGCTACAAGTTCCTAGGGGTACCCTTCGAACCGGCAACCTCAGCGACGGTGTACTGGTCGCCGGATTACTACCGCGAGACCGGTGATGCCGTCTATCTCGATGGGTCGCTCGGTCTGTCACTGCCTTACGGTCTTGGCCTTGGTTTCCATGTGGGTTACCAAGACGTCGATGACCTCGGCGACTACATCGACTGGAGAGTCGGTCTTTCGCGAGAGGTCTTGGGATTCGGTTTGGACGTGAGCTACTGGAACGCCGAGAACGAGCCCTCGTTTTGTGGGGTCGGCTCCGAACAATGCGGGGGCACGGTGCTCGGCACGATTTCCAGGAAGTTCTAGCCCATGTGGGAGCGCCTTTCAATCAGCTAACTGGTCAATTCAATCCTTAGGAATCGCAACATGAAGTTGGTAACCGCTATCATCAAACCATTCAAGCTTGACGACGCCCGCGAGGCCTTGTCCGAGGTCGGCGTGCAGGGCATCACCGTGACCGAGGTCAAGGGCTTCGGGCGCCAAAAGGGGCACACCGAGCTCTACCGCGGGGCGGAATACGTGGTGGATTTCCTACCCAAGATCAAGCTCGAAGTTGCCGTGAGCGACGACCAGGTCGATAAGGTCGTCGATGCGATCATCAAGGCGACTAGCACCGGCAAGATCGGGGATGGGAAGCTTTTTGTCTACGAACTGTCTCAGGTTGTGCGTATTCGTACGGGAGAGACCGGGCCAGACGCGCTATAAAAACGCTAGATAATTTGTTCCGGGAGGTATTCGCGATGTCTATCGAGATCGGCGCCGCCATGCGGTGCATAGGGATGGTGTTGGCGTTGGTGGCGGCATTGGGCGGCGGCCTGCCGGCGGCGGCGCAGGCTCAAGAGGATGCGGCAACCGGTACGCAGGCCGAAGAGACCGAGGCCGCGCCAGGGGCATCCGCGGCGCCTGCCCCTTTAGAGGCGGCACCCGAGGAAACCGCGCCGGCCGCGGAGCCCGTTCCACCCACACCCCACAAGGGTGATACGGCCTGGATGATCGTCGCGACGGTGCTCGTGATCCTCATGATCATTCCGGGGCTCGCGCTCTTCTACGGCGGCATGGTGCGAGCCAAGAACATGCTCTCGGTGCTGATGCAGGTGTTTGTCGCCTTCTGTCTCATATCGGTGTTATGGGCCGCGTATGGCTACAGCATCGCGTTTACCGAGGGCAACGCCTTTTTCGGAGGGTTCGATAAGCTGTTCCTCAAGGGCGTCACCGCGGACTCCAACGTCGCCACCTTCAGTAAAGGCGTGGTGATCCCCGAGTACATCTATATCGCCTTCCAGCTCACCTTCGCCGCGATCACCGCGGGGCTCATCGTCGGGGCTTTCGCCGAGCGCATGAAGTTCTCGGCCGTGCTGTGGTTTCTGGCGTTGTGGTTCACGTTCGCCTATCTGCCTATCGCGCACATGGTCTGGTATTGGGCCGGTCCGGATGCCTATACCGATGCCGATGCCGCGGCCGCCGCGACGGCCACGGCCGGTTTCATTTTTCAGAAAGGCGCGCTCGACTTCGCGGGGGGGACGGTAGTGCATATCAACTGCGGGATCGCCGGGCTCGTCGGCGCGCTGGTGGTGGGTAAGCGGATCGGGTACGGGAGGGAGCATATGGCGCCGCATAACGTCGGTCTCACGATGGTCGGCGCCTCCCTGCTCTGGGTCGGCTGGTTCGGCTTCAACGTCGGTTCTAACCTCGAGGCCACGGGGCTGGCCGCCATGGTATTTATCAATACCTTGGAGGCGACGGCGACGGCGGCGCTCGCCTGGATGTTCGCGGAATGGATCGGCAAGGGCACGCCGAGCATGCTCGGCGTCGCCTCGGGCGCGATTTCGGGCCTGGTCGCGATCACGCCCGCCTGCGGATGGGTGGGACCGATGGGGGCGATCGCCCTCGGCTTCCTCGCCGGCATGATCTGCTACTGGGCGGTGACCGGGCTCAAGCATCTCTTCGGCTATGACGATTCGCTCGATGTGTTCGGCGTCCATTGCATCGGCGGGATCATCGGCGCGCTTGGCGTCGGGGTCTTCGCCTCCCCGGACCTCGGCGGCACCGGGGTGTGGGACTATGTCGCCAACGCGGTCGCGCCCGACTATTCGATCGCGACCCAAGTCACGAGTCAAGCCTGGGGCGTAGGGGTGACGCTCGGGTGGTCCGCGATCGTGGCCCTCATCTCCTACAAGTTGGTGGACTTGATCATCGGGCTGCGCGTCACGGAGGAAACCGAACGCGAAGGGCTGGATGTGAATCTCCACGGCGAGAAAGCGTACAATCTCTAGCTGTCGATTAATACCCCGGAAATCTTCCTTTCCCCGCAAGGGGGAGGGAATGAAATCCGGTGCGTGTACCCATCCGTAGTTAAGCTACGCGGCCTCCTGAGCGCATCGTTCCCTCGGTTGTGCTGCCGGATCAAAGAGGCTACGATGTGGCGACAACGCAAGGGAGCCAGTTGGCGTGCAGCTTATCATCGCAGTCATTAAACCTTTCAAGCTCGACGACGTCCGTGATGCGTTATCGAGGATCGGCGTTCAGGGCATGACGGTGACCGAGGTCAAGGGATTCGGCCGGCAGAAAGGCCATACCGAGCTTTACCGGGGCGCCGAATACGTCGTGGACTTTCTACCCAAGATAAAGATCGAGGTGGCCGCGAGCGACGATCAGGTGGACCGAATCGTCGAGGCCATCAGCGGAACGGCCAGAACCGGCAAGATCGGTGACGGCAAAATCTTCGTCGTTAGTCTGGGCGAAGCGGTCCGCATCCGAACCGGTGAGTCGGGGGCGGACGCCTTGTAGCCTGCTGCCGGGCTCCTCAGAGTTTCTTGTGGGTACCGTTGCAATAGGGCGGTGATCCGGTCTGCTTGCAGCCGCACAGCCAGACTTTCTGGCTCTCGCTCAGGGTAAACTGATGCGGCGAAAATTCGCTGCCCTTATGCGAGCCGTCGCAAAAGGGTTGACTCTTGGATCGGCCGCACGCGCACCACCAATAGGGCCCCGCATTGAGATCGAGCGCGTAGGGGGCTTTCTGAGCACAGACAGGCGTCGTCATGCATTGTCCTCCCGGATGGATGTCTTGGATATGTCTTGGATGCGATACCGGCAGTTTGACAGTCGCGCATGTTAATATCGAACCCCTATGCTAATCAATGCGTTGACCTACGCGGGTTGATCTCCATTCCTGGGAGCCCGCGTGGGCGTTTAAAACGCGGGTATGTCCGGCCCTTCCCAGCGTGATCCGCGCTGCGACCGCTACTGCGTGGTCGGTAACCCCATCGGGCATAGCCTCTCGCCACGGATCCACCAGGCGTTTGCGGAGCAAACAGGAGAACGGATCGACTACCAAGCGCTCCTTGCTCCGCTCGACCGGTTTCGCGAGACGGCGCTGGAATTCTTTACCGCCGGCGGACGCGGCATGAACGTCACGCTCCCGTTCAAGGAAGAGGCTTGGGCGTTCGCATCCCTGCGCTCCGCGTCGACCGAAACGGCTGGGGCGGCGAATACGCTGTGGCGCGATGGAGAAGGCCGTTACCACGGCGACAACACGGATGGCATCGGATTCCTGCGTGACTATCTTGGCAATCACGGGGGCAGTCTCCAGGCCCAACGAGTGTTAGTTTTGGGCGCAGGCGGAGCCGTGCGGGGTGTGTTAGGACCCCTCATGGAGCAAAGACCCGCCCGTCTCGTGGTTGCCAATCGAACGCTATCCAAGGCCCGCGCCTTATACGAAAGGTTCAGCCCGCTGGGCGAGATTTCAATCTATGAATACGGCGCCCTCGCCGGCCAGCAGTTCGATGCGGTAATCAACGGCACCGCGGCCAGCCTCGGCGCTGAGTTGCCTCCCTTGCCCGCGGGGATCCTGGCCGCGGGCGCCTGGTGCTATGACCTGGTCTACGCGCCGGAGCCGACGCGCTTTATGCGCTGGGGCCTCGAATGCGGGGCGGCGCGGGCGCTGGATGGCTTAGGGATGCTTGTCGAGCAAGCCGCCGAGGCCTTTTCCATTTGGCGCCGGGTAAGACCCGCCACGGGACCGGTCATCGAGCTGTTACGGAGGGAATGACCTTGATGGTGCGCTGCACGGCCGTTTCTCGAACGCATGGCCTAGGGTTTGCCTCTTACGCACAGCCCCCCGCGAGCCTCCGCCTGCCGGTGGCGGGGCTCCAGCCAGATCGCGGGTCTTCGCGGCATGTGTACCGTAACTATAAGATATATAAAGATATTTGATCATTGATTAAATTCTCATCGATCTAGCAAAAAAGCCCGTCACATAAAGGGGGAAGGAGGTTTTCGCGCAAACAGTCCACAAACTTATCCACAGATTCTGTGGGTAACCAAGCGGCCGTGGTTGATCCGGTATTTTTAGGCGGCATGCGGGGATCTCCGGCGCTATTCGCCGATGGCTAGGCCGGACCGCGTTGCTGCCACGTTGCTTAGTCGCACATAGTTGCCGGGCGTTAAGGTTTCGGCTCGTGAGCCGGGGTCGATTCCGGCGCTACGCAGCACGCTTTCGTCGACCCAACCCTTGAGGGCGTTACGTAGCGTCTTCCGGCGCAGGGAAAACGCCTGGCGTACTAAGTCTTCGAACAGGGTCCTATCGGCAACGGGGAGCGGCGTCCGCCTCGGTGCGAGCCGTAGTACCGAGGAATACACCTTGGGCGGCGGATCAAACGCGGCCGGCGGCACCTCAAACAGCAGTTCACTCTCACAGAGGTACTGCACCATTACGCTCAGCCGCCCATACTGGCGCGTACCGGGAGAGGCCGTGATGCGCTCCGCGACCTCGCGTTGGAGCATGAACACCATGTCCTCGATGCAGTGCGATTCCGACAACAAGTGAAACATCAGCGGCGTGGAGATGTTGTAGGGCAGGTTTCCCACGATGCGGAGCCGCCGGCCCTCCCCGGCGAGGGAAGAAAACGGGAACTTCAGCGCATCGATCGCGTGGACCACGAGCCGGCCGCAAGCGGCAAGCTCCGCTCTCAGCGCTTTGGCGAGACCCGCATCGATCTCGACCACATGCAATTCACCCAGAGCGAGGAGGAGCGGGCGCGTCAGGGCACCGGTGCCGGGCCCGATCTCGGCCACACATTGTCCGGAATGCGGAAGAATCACCCCGAGCAAGCGCGCCAGCACCTCGCGATCCCGCAAAAAATGCTGGCCGAAGCGCTTTTTTGCCCGAACGGCTTCCACGGCCATTGCGTGCCGCCGCTCGCGCTAGGGGACGCGTGCGGACGCTTTGGGATCGCCGATGGGGGCCGCGAGACCATCAGCGGCGAGTTCTCTGACGTTGTCCCCCGTGAGGCTTTCCAAAAACACCACCAGATCGTTCTCTTCTATCGTTGAAAGCCCGAGGGGCTCGATCTCCCGCTCCGGTGCGGCATATCCCCCGCGGTTGTAGTAGACGACCACATCGGCGAGGGTCGCGAAGGATCCATCGTGCATATAGGGCGCGGTGAACGCAACGTTGCGCAGGCTGGGCGTTTTGTAACGCCAACGGTCGGCGGGGTCTTGCGTCACCTCATAGCGGCCGAGATCATTGACAGGCGGCTCGCGCACCGCGTCTACGAGATGCTTAGCCACGTTGAGGCCGGGTGCGATCGGGACCGCCGCCTCCTCGGAGTGCGTGTGCATCGAGCGTTGCCAGCCAACGCCGGTATTGTGCGGTTGCTGATCGGTGAATAGCGCGTGATCATGTCCGAGCGCGTGGCAGGCGCCACAGCGCGCTTTACCGGTAAAGAGCTTGAAGCCGCGTTGGGCTTCGCGGCCGAGCGCCGTGCTATCCCGTCCGTAGTACCAGCGGTCGAAGGGGGTGTCGCCGGAAATCAGCGTGCGCTCGTAGCTTGCGATCGCCTGCCCGATCGTTGCCATACCCGCGGGGCGGCCAAAGGCCCGCTCGAAAAGACCTTGATAGTCCGTCAATCGACGCACTTTATCGAGTACCCATCCCACCGACGGCGCTCCCATCTCGTTCCACGCCAAGAGCGGCGACCAGACTTGGGTTTCCAAGGAACTCTCGCGCCCGTCATGAAAAAGATGTTTCTGATAAGCCACGTTGTACAGGCTCGGGGCATTGCGGCGCACCGAGCGGCCTTCGATACCGGCCGGCACCGCGAGCGCGTTGTTGGTGAAACCCTGATCCGGAATGTGGCACATGGCGCAAGACATCGTATTGTTCAACGACAGGCGGCGGTCGTAGAAGAGCATACGGCCAAGCGCCACCTTGGGTTCGGTCAGGGGGTTGTCCGCGGGCACGGGCGCTTGGGGGAGACCGAGCGGCGGGTCAAGCACCCAGCGCATTAAATCGGCACCGCGCTTCTCGGGTTTGTCCGCCTTGCCTGAACGCGGCCGGGCGAAGCGCGCTTCCTGCTCCAGCACCAGGGTTTTGAGATCATTGACGAGGAGCGCCGGATCGAGCACCGAAGCGCCATAAATATTTCGGAGCATGCGATTTTCATCGATCAAAAATACCCGCAACAGGTGGGCGAGACCCCCGCCTACTGCCTGTGAGGGTTCCGCTTGCAGATTTTGGCCGTAGGCCTGCAGGATCGGCGCGAGGGCCGCGGGCGAATCGGTGGTTGCGAACACCCAGTCGCTGTCCTGCGCGAAACGCGCGCCGTAGCGCCGCATGATGCCGGGGGTATCATGGCCGGGGTCGAAGCTCAGGGTGATGAGACGCACCCGAGAGGAGATCTCGGGATCGTTTCGCTCGAGCCGCTTTCTAGCTATGCCGAGCAGCGCCGTCGCCCACGGGCAGCCCTGGGCGTCCGCACAGCGGGTATAGACAAGGCTCAGAACAACAAGCTTGCCTGCATAAAGCTCGTGTAAGGTCGTGACCGCGCCCCCGCTGGTCACAACCGTGCCGTCTCCCGCCGGTTTCAGAGGCGGTAATTCATAGGACCCAGCTTCGGGGTAGCTTAGGCTAATAGCCTGCCCGAGGGCGTCGAACCCCGCCGCAAGCCATCCGATGAGAACCGTTACGAGGAGGCTAGCGCGCAGATCGCTGTTACTCGTGCGCCGCGACGCGCAAGCTTTCGCTCGGCGTGCTCCGCGCATACAAGGCATACGCGCCGAAGCGCATGATATGCGGGCGTCCTAGTTTTTCTTTGGTAAAGTCGATGGCGAAGCGTTCGCTCAGTTGCTTCCCGTCCCATTGGAAGGCCTTGAAGAACTGCTCGTTGTCCGCGCCCTTCTTGTCCCAGTTGGCCAGCAAGGAGCTGGTGAAATAAAGCCGTTTCCCATCCCAGCTCTGCGACACCATGTTGAGTTGCGCCCCGACCTTCTTCTCGTAAATCTGTTTCGGATGGAAGGGATCGCGCACATCGTAAAGCCGCACCATGCCGTCCGAGAAACTATCGACCCAGAGAAAATCGTCTTCGGAACTCAAGGAAATATCCACCGGCAATGGGGTCTTGCTCGGATCCCCGATGTCGCTTACCGCCTGGGCATGCCACTCGCCTTGCGCGTCTTCGTGGATCAACCAGATCTTCGACGTCAAGGCGGTGGACGTAAAACAATAATTATGGTTCGGCTGCCAGGCACAGCGGATCTCGAGCGGCGCCCCCGGGACATCGAGGATTTTTTTGGGCTTGCGCGCGTGCAGATTCCAGATGACCACCGTGCTGCCGAAGCGCTTCATCGCCTCTTTATCCTGCAGCAGCTTGCCGAAATCCATCATGTAATTGGACCAGCCGGTGAACGAGGAGGTCACCAACACATTGCGTCTCGGGAGCGCGCGCACATCGTACCCATAGCCATCGGCGTAAGACCCCGCCTTCTTCGCGCCCTGGAGGTTGTCGTCGGTGGGGATCCAATAAGTCGCCAGGTAATTGCCCTCATTGGTGTATTCCACGAGCGCCGTGCGGCCCCCGTGGTCGCGATGGTTCGACAGCGCCGTGATCAGCATCCGGCCCGGCATGGCGTAAAAAGTGTGCGGCCCGACGGCGCCCCCGCTCTTGGCGACGAAGTCCTCGATGGTCTTAACCAAGCGCGGTTTCGAGGGATCGGTACGCACGTCGAAGATGAAGATCCGGCTGGTGTCGAGCCCCCCCGCCCAAAAGTGAGCACGGTCATCGGTGAATCCCCCGTGATGGGCTTCGTTGCGTCCGCCGACCGATACGGTATGAACCACCGAACCGTGCTTGGCCGATTTGGGGTTCACGTCGATGGTCACGAGCTTGTCCTGCTCGTCGCCCACGCCCTGTTGTCCCAAGGTCCAGACATAGGCAAAATCCTCCTGGCCCACGATCTTGGCCATGTAAGGCGACATGCAGGTCTCGTCCGCCCGTGCCACGCCGTGCCCGAAGGAGGCCAGCACCATGACCGATGCCGCAAGCATGAAATTAATCAGGGTAAGCCTTTTCATTTTAGTTTCCTTTACTACGACGGTTCCCCGGTGCGCGTCGTGCCGATAGGAACCGCGTCGGCATCACCCCGCGCCCCCGTGGAACTACGCTGCTTGGCCTACGGCCATCGCCTCCTTGACTTCGTTGAGACGGCCGGTCCCGACGTCGTAAATGCACCCATAGATGGGGATGTCCCGAGGCACCAGGGGATGGCTGCGGATCCGCCGCACATCCTCCGTGACGCTCTGCTCCTGATTCTTGATGGTCAGCCAGTCGATATAGTCGCCTTCCGAAGCGCCCGGTCCGGGGCCGACATCGCGAAAACCGCCGGCATCGAGCGCGGCGGTCTTCAGACTGTTTTTCAGCAGACCGCGCATCACCTCGTCGGTGAAAAATTCCATCCCGCAATTGGTATGATGGATGACGAACCATTCCCGCGTGCCTAAGAGTTTGTAGGAAATGACCAGGGAACGGATCGCGTCATCGCTGGCCCGTCCGCCGGCATTGCGAATGACGTGCGCGTCGCCTTCGGTGAGCCCGGCATATTTCGAGGGCTGCAGGCGGGCGTCCATGCAGGTCAGTATGGCAAAATGCCGCGCCGGCGGCATCGCTAGTTTGCCCTTATCGCCAAAGTTCGCCGCATACTGAGCATTCGCAGCCAGCACTTCTTGTAAGATCTGACTCATAGTTCACTGCCTCCAATCGTTGTGGCGCTGCCCATGAACGGTGAGCGCCGGTTGTTATATATTATTGCGGCGGGTCATCCTGCCGCCTCAGCTATTATAGCCGGTGTTCCGTGTACGTTGCGCGGTGCTTGGCTCAGTTAGCGCGTATCATTAGAATCGCAACTAGAAGAAACGCTGTCCCAGAACCTACACTTCGGTCGGGACGGCCCGCGCCACGGCGCACGCCGCGATAACAGAGTCCGCGGGCTAGAAGAACAACAATGAACCAACAATGAATATCCTGATGATGACCAACACCTACGCACCGCACGTGGGGGGCGTTGCGCGCAGCGTGGAAGGCTTTGCCGGCGCGTTCCGGGCCCACGGCCACCAAGTGCTCGTGGCGGCGCCGCTCTTCAAGAGCACCCCCGAGAACGAACGCGGCGTGATCCGCTTTCCGGCCGTCAAGGACATCAATGGCAGCGCCTTCTCGGTACCGATGCCGGCGCCTCTGCGGCTGGTGGCGGCGCTCAAGCAATTTCGCCCCGAGATCATCCACTCCCATCATCCGTTCCTGTTGGGAGGAACGGCCCTGCGCGTCGCCGCGGCGCGCCGTCTCCCGGTGGTATTCACCTACCATACGATGTACGAGAAATACACCCACTACGCCCCCGGGGATTCGCAAACGATGAAACATTTCGTCGTGGACCTCGTCAGCGGTTATTGCAACCTGTGCGATGCGGTGATCGCGCCGAGCCGAACGGTGGCCGAGCTGCTGCGCGAGCGCGGCGTCGAAACCCCGATTCAGGTGATCCCGACCGGTATCAATCTGCCGCTCTTCGCGGGTGGCGATGGGCAAGCGTTTCGGAGAAAGTATCGGATCCCGGCGCGGGCGTTCGTGCTCGGGCACGCCGGGCGCTTAGCCGCGGAAAAGAACCTGGGTTTTCTGACAGAGGCCGGCATTCGCTTCCTGGAGGGAAACCCGAACGCTTATTGTCTTATCGTCGGCAGTGGACCAGCAAGCGAGGACTTGCAAACAGACTTCACCCGCGCGGGTCTCGCGGAGCGGCTGATTCTCACGGGGGCGCTTGATCAGCGCGATCTCAGCGACGCTTACCAGGCGATGGATGTCTTCGCCTTCGCGTCCCACACGGAAACCCAAGGGATGGTGCTGGCCGAGGCCATGTGCGCCGGCGTGCCGGTGGTGGCACTCGACGCGTCGGGGGTGCGCGAGATGCTGCGCGATGAAGACAACGGACGTCTGTTAAAACGGGAAGACCCCGAGTGCTTCGTGGCCGCCCTCGCGTGGGTCGCCGCGCTAGGCGCCGAGGCGCGCCAACGGTTGCGGGAAGGCGCACAACGGACGGCCTCCGCTTTCGATATGAGCGGAACCGCGGCGCGGGCGCTTGATCTCTACGCCTCGTTGCGGGCCACCGCGCCCACGCAAAGAATGCGCGATCATACCCTTTGGGACATCGCGTTTCGCCGCCTGCGGGGTGAGTGGCGGATCCTGCGCAACGTGGTGCAGGCCGCGGGCGAGTCGCTGCGGCCGAGCCTCGTTTGGGAAGTGGGGCCGAGGGGCACCGAAGACCCGCGCGCCTGGCCTAGCCAGAACGCCCTTGCCGGGCTGGAAAATCATCCCGGCAAGGGCGCCGAGCCGTCGGCGACAGGGGCGGATTTCAAGACGCGGTTGCTGGGATGGCTGTGGGCTTGCCTACTGCGTCTACAATCGGTGACTTGGAGGAAACGCTATGACGGTCTCGATCGCCTCGACGAGATCTTGGATCAGCATCAGCGGGTCTTGTTTTGCTTCTGGCACGGCAAATACCTCCCTCTTTTTGCGCTCATGCGGGGACGCCCGGCCTGCGTATTCACGAGCAAATCCGATCGCGGGGCCATCATCGCCGAGATCTGCCGCCACTTCGGTTATGAGTGCGTACAGGTCCCGATCCG
>JALZJW010000093.1 GCA_030859565.1 Pseudomonadota bacterium | reverse complement strand
TTGCCCACTTTGCCGTTGCCCCATCATCAGCAGTTCTCCGTAATAACCATTACGAAGATCCGATCATCACCGCGAGCAGAAGTTCCGGAAGTTTTTCAACAAAATCGGCCGATAGCCGAAATTCAAATTGAGACACTACCACAAGATTACTTCGAGATTAAACTGACGGTCAGGAGACAGACTTAGGCATGGCCGGCAAGGTTGCCGTTATGCGCAGCCTGGAGACGCCGTACCCAACGGCGTCTTCAAAAGTTCGATTTCTTTAACCCAGATCCTTCCCACACGCTGCACGACCAGGTTGAGCTTGATGAGATCGGGGCGCTGGCCTTTCTTGAGAGGAGGACACTAGTCGGACGAGGATTGCCATCAGTTCGTTGCCTGAAATCGATGGGGATTTTGCTCGTTTCCTGGTCGCGGTCCGTCTGACTTGGAATGGCTTCTTCATGTGAGGAACGTGATATCCGAGGAACCTTATTCTAACCGTGTTATTTGATGCCTCAATGACGTACACAAATTGTATTGCGCACCGAAATGACCTGCTGGCTTTGGCTGGTCCACAGCGCTACGTCGCCTGAAGCCACTCCGCCACGTTGAGGGTTCGAGTCCCTGTATGGGCACAAAACAGAGCTCACCCATTGATCAGCGGCGGTTGTCACCGGACTGCGACTATCAGCCGACGGGCGCATTCAACGGAACTAGGATCTGGCGTAGCCAGCCTCCCGCTGACTACGTATTGCGAGCACGAAGGCCGTGTCGATCGGCTCGATGTAGCGGTACAAAGCTACGTAGCCACGAGCGCGGCGTCCGATGATCAACTCTCTCGTGTCAGCGGATACGGGTCTTCCAATAAGCGGATTATTTTCGAGTACGTCAACTGCCTGGATAATTTCTCTGATACGGCCAGGCGCATCTTCAACAGCGCGCTCCGCGAGATGATCGAGGATGCGATCGAAGTCATCCCGAATCTCAGGGGCCAACTCGATCCGGGCCATCTTCAGCGAGCCATTTTTTTAGCCACCGGGCGAGCTACGAGTTTCCCCGCGATGCGATCTTCAAGATAGCTGCGCATTTTTTCCCAGGGGATCGTCTTACCGGAAGCGACGAGATCGGCATAGCGCTTCTCGGCAACGTCATGAAAGTCTGCGCGGCGCTCCGCCTGATCTGCTTTCTCGGCGATCGCCTCTAGAATAAAGCTATGCGCCGTAGTTCCGGCACGCTCAGCGGCAGCGGCAACGCGAGCCTTTAGATCGTCCGGCAGCCGGATCGTCGTCGTGGACATGTTTGGACTCCAATGCAAAATTGCAATGTAGCACATACGTGCTACATCGGCAAGGATGCATACTCGGGATCGGTGGGTATATCGCTACGTTTGCTTTCCGGAAACTCTCGCGGCGGACACCACATTCCGCGGGAGCATTTTCTTCTGCTTCACAGAACGAACAACCAAACACGAGTTTTTCAACAGAATAGGCCGATAGCCGAAATTCAAACTGAGACACTACCACAAGTACTTCGAGATTAAACTGACGGTCAGGAGACAGACTTAGGCACGGTCGGCGGAACGTTGCCGCTAGGCGCACCCTGGAGAACCTTAGCCTAATGGCGTCCTCAAGAGTTTGATTTCTTTTACCCAGACCTTCCCCACACCCTTCACGACCAGGTTGAGCTTGATAAGATCAGGTCGCTGGCCTTTCTTGAGATAAAATGGAATTTGGTAACTAGCCCAGCGGGCGGTGCCTTGAACGGACTGCTGGATGCCCTTGGAGAAGAACTCGCCGCGCCAGCCGAATCGGCACCACATTTCCAAGAAGGCACGGCCCGTTACGTCCTGCGATTTCATCTTGGCCCGGTAGGTGATCAGGCATTGCTCGGCACCGGGGGTCGGCACCTCGAAGAGACGCACGGTCCGGGATTGCTGGGCGTCGATGACCCAGCCATCCTCCTCAACGGCAATGCCATCGCCGGTTATCGTCGGGTCGGCCGTCGTGAGGACGCGGATCGTCTTCGGCGGCCGACGGGCACCGGGGGTTTAAACAGGGATTGAAGCCAGCTCGAGAACCTCATCATGCGCGCCGCCACATTCCCGTACCATAGCGTTCCCCGGTATCGGACAGCACATGGGCCTCAAGCGTTCGCGACATTACAGAACTCCTCGTAATCCGCATAACCGGGAAACGCGGCGCCCTCGCCGCAATAACGGCAATTCCGATCGCGAGCAAGCTTGAGCTCCGAAAAGCGCGCGGCGAGCGCTTCGTAATAGAGCATGCGCCCAATTAAAGGCACGCCGATCCCGAGTAACAGCTTGACGGTCTCAACCGCCTGCAGCAACCCGACCACACCGGGCAGTACGCCTAAAACCCCAGCCTCGGCGCAGGAAGGGGCCAGCTCCGGGGGAGGCGGCTCGGGATAGACGCAACGGTAGCAGGGACCTCGGAAGCGTTTGTTGCCTGGCCAGAAGACCGAGACCTGGCCCTCGAAACGGAACACCGCTCCGTGGACATTAGGTAAACCAAGCTTTACGCAGGCATCGTTAATGAGGTAACGGGTGGCGAAGTTATCCGAGCCATCCACGACGACGTCATGGCCATTTAGTATCTCCTCGACGTTGTGACGATCGAGCCGCTGTGCACGCGGCTGCACCGTCACCGCCGGGTTGAGGCTCGTGAGCGCCGCACGCGCCGAGTCGACCTTGAGTGTGCCGACCCGCGCGTCGGTGTGCAAGATCTGGCGTTGCAGATTACTGCGATCGACGACATCGTGATCGACGATGCCGAGCGTGCCTATTCCGGCCGCGGCCAAATACAGCGCGGCGGGCGAACCCAAACCACCGGCCCCGATGAGCAGCACTTTGGAGCTTAGGAGTTTGAGCTGACCCGCTTCGCCCACCTCCGGCATCATGAGATGACGCGAATAGCGTTCCCGTGCATCGCGGTCCAAGCTTTGGGGTGCCTCGACTGGCAGCCCTTCGTTCTTCCAGCGCGTGAACCCGCCGCTGACCGAACGCACGTCACGATAACCGAGGCGGATCAGATCCTCGGCGGCAAAGAGCGAGCGCACGCCCCCGTTGCACATCACGAGCAGAGTGTGTTCGAGATCAGGCGCCGCTTCCTCGATGCGTAGCTCCAAGAACCCGCGTCCAAGCCGGTGAGCGCCCGGCGGGCTACCTTGCGCGATCTCGTCTTGCTCGCGCACATCGATGAGGGCTGCCCCGCGCTGTTGTAATGCGAACGCTTCGGCGGGGATGATCTGTTTGATGCGGCCGCGCAAGTCCAGCAGCCGCCGTTCCTTCGCTTTCGGCTCACTTCCCCCGGCGACCGCCGGTATGATCGACAGCACACCGCCTTCGGGCAGTGCGGTGTCCAAGCCCTCGATCGCGTGGACGTTCTCCTGGCCCAAATAAATGTTCACGAAACTCCGGATCTGGCCTTCGGGGGTTAAAATCCTCGCCAGTACGCCTGGGTAGGCCGCGCCCAAGCATGTGAGCGCTTGCCCGACCGTGGCGCCCTCGACGGCGAGCTCCTCGGCGCCCGCAGTCAAGCTTCGCAAAGGCATCGGTATGCGCACGATCACGCGGCTCATAACGCCATGTCCTCCTCGTAGAATTGTTCCCCGTCAAGTCGCCAAGAGCGGATGGCGTTGATACCGTCGCGCGCAACCGAGACGATGAGGTAGGACCAACCCTCCCAGGCCGCCGCCCGATCGGTTTCCGAGGGTTCCGCCGGGTGGTCGGGGTGAGAGTGCCAAACCCCCACGATCTCCAAGCCGCGCGAGCGCGCATCGCGATCCGCCGCCAGCATCACCTTCGGGTCCAGCTCGTAGCGATCGCCCGGTTGTTCCTGATTGAGATTGGCCGCTTGCAAGCTATCGAGCACCTCAACGGCACCGCTGCCCTGCCTGCCAATGAGTAGACCGCAGGTCTCATGCGGATATCCCGCCGTAACCGCCGCGGCGATGCGGTTTCTCATCGATTCAGGAAGTTTTATGATGGGCATCGGGGCATAGTATACGCCACAAAAACCCTGAGCGGCCCGGCTCGCAGCAAGTAATAACCCATGACCCCGCGCACCTCCCCCGAGAGCGAGCGAGAACTGCTGAAGCGCGCGGAGCGCTTGGCCGGCTGGACACTCGGCGAAATCGCATTGGACCTCAAAACGCGGTTGCCGAGCGATTCGAAGCGCGCAAAAGGATGGATCGGCGAGCTCATCGAACGCGCGCTCGGGGCCTCGGCATCCTCACTGCCGGAACCCGATTTTCCGCGGTTCGGAATTGAGCTCAAGACCATCCCGGTGGATCGCGCGGGCCGGCCGCGCGAATCGACCTATGTCACCACCGTGCCGCTTGTCGATAACGTCGGCCTTACCTGGGACGAATCGTTGGTGCGGCGGAAGCTGGCGCGGGTGCTTTGGGTGCCGGTGGAAGCGGTCTCGGCGATCGCGCTTGCCGATCGGCGCATCGGATCACCGCTGTTGTGGATCCCGACCCATGATCAAGAGGCAATATTGCGCGCCGATTTTGACGAAATCATGGAGATGGTGTGCATGGGTCAGCTCAGCCGGATCTCGGCCCGCTACGGGACTTATCTGCAGATCCGGCCCAAGGCGGCGCATGGGCGCGTCCGCACCCAAGGCATCGGGGAATCCGGTCGCGTGGTGCCAACCCTTCCGCGCGGTTTTTATCTGCGCGCCTCGTTTACCGAAGAAATCCTGCGCACGCATTACGCGTTGCCCTGAGTCAGGAAGCATCCAAGGGAGAAAGACCAATAATTCACTAACTTATCGCACGCACACCGCTAATGCCGGCGGAACCTTCGGCATGACGCGACAAAAACACGAAGAATATGCTAGGGTATGAGTCCCAGGGATTTCCGCATTAAAGCCGGCAGCGAGCGTGGTGCGACCAACCCTGCACAAGGATTGAAACGAGGTGACCATGAACGACCCTGCACACATCGCCCACGGCATCCCCGATATTCAAAGCAGTGAGGACTGCCGGCGGATCGATATCGATCGCGTCGGGATTAAGGATATTCGCCACCCGGTCGTGGTACGGGATCGTTCCGGGCGCGAGCAACACACAGTCGCCACGTTCAATATGTACGTCGGGCTGCCCCATCGATTCAAGGGGACGCACATGTCCCGGTTCGTTGAAATCCTCAATCTCCAGGAATATGAGATCACCGTTCAATCATTCAAGCGCATGGTGGTGGAAATGACGGAACTGCTTGATGCGCGCGTCGGTCGCATCGAGATGAAGTTTCCCTATTTCGTGACCAAGGCAGCGCCTATTTCAAGAGTAAAGAGCTTACTCGATTACGAAGTCACCTTCGTCGGGCAGATTCAGGACGGACTTCCCAGCATCCACGTGAAGGTGGTCGTTCCTATCACCACCCTGTGCCCGTGCTCCAAGAACATATCGGACTACGGCGCACACAATCAACGCTCGCATGTCACGTTATCGGCGAGGATACGCGATTTCGTGTGGATCGAGGAGTTTATCGATGTCGTGGAGGAGGTGGCATCGTGTGAACTCTATGGCCTGCTCAAACGGCCAGACGAGAAATACGTCACCGAGAAGGCATACGACAACCCGAAATTCGTGGAAGATATCGTGCGCGACGTGGCCCTGAAGATGAATAGCGACGAGCGCATCGCCGCTTACACGATAGAGTCAGAGAACTTTGAGTCGATACACAATCACTCGGCCTACGCCATGGTCCAACGAGATAAGGACCGCGACGCCAAGCAACCCGGCGCTTCGAGCCTGCGGCTCGCGTGATAGCGCTCACCAACTAAGGAGCTTCCCTAACGCTCAAGCACATAGGTCCCCGGCGCCGGGCACAGCGCCGGATAGCGTTCGCTCCCGACCGGCGGGGCCGCAACCAAGGGGCCGCACTGTTTGCCGAGCCATTGGGCCCAGTCTTCCCACCAGGAACCAGGCGTCTTTTCGATCCCATTGCGCCAGGTTTCCGGATCGGCATGATCGCTTACCGCTCCCACCCAGTAACGCCGTTTCGGCGGCTCCACCGGCGGGTTAACGACGCCCATGATATGTCCAGAGGTCGCTAGCACATAACGCACCGGCGCCTGGACGAGCGCACAGATCTTGAACGTTTCTTTCCAAGGCGCGATGTGGTCTTGTTCGGTGCCGACCGCGTACAGGGGTTGCTGTATCGATCGCAGATCGATGGGCTTTCCGCCCAGCGTCAGCCCGCCGGGCTGTACGAGCTTGTTATTGAGGTAACACTCCCGAAGGTAATACGAGTGCATCGCCGCGGGCAGCCGCGTCGTATCCGTGTTCCAATACAGGACATCGAGCGGCGGCGGCCCTTCACCGTAGAGGTAATTGTGGACCACGTAATGCCAAATGAGGCTATTGGATCTCAGCATCCGAAACGACCAAGCCATCGCCGCCCCATCGAGATAACCTGGGTCCGCCATCAGCTTCTCCAGAAACGTGATGCTGTTCTCGTCAATGAACACGCCGATGTCGCCCGGGGCGGTGAAATCGACCAGTGCCGTAAGCAGCGTAAAATGCGCAATGGCGGGCGGCTGGTTGCGCTTCAACCCCGTGTTGAGCCAGGCCATCAATGCCGCGAGGATGGTGCCACCGATGCAATACCCGGCGGCATGCACCTGCGCGGCGCCCGTGACCTCCCTGGCCACGTCGACCGCTTGCAACGCGCCTTGCAGCATGTACTCCTCGAAGCCGACGTTGCGGCTCTCCGAGCGCGGGTTATTCCAACTGGTGATGAACACCGAGAATCCGCGCGACACCAAATAGTGGACCAGGCTCTTCGTCGAGCTTAGGTCGAGAATGTAATATTTATTGATCCACGGGGCCACGATGACCACCGGCAGGCTGTGGACGTTCTGGGTGACCGGCGCGTATTGAATGACTTCCAACAAGTGGTTACGGAAAACAACCTGGCCGGGCGTCGTGGCGAGATTGTGACCGACCTTGAAGGTCTCATCGTCCACCATGCTCACATCGCCCCGAAACGCATCATTCACGGCATTTCTTAAACCATCAACTGTGCTCATACCAAAACTTGCGATCGATTTTTGAACGGCGTGCGGGTTGGTCCAAAAGTAGTTCGATGGCGAGGCGGCGTTGAGCATCTGCCGGACCCAGAAGCCGGCTTTCTGTTTTACGTGCGGAGCAACATCGGGCGTATTCTCGATCGCGTTTTCAAGCCAACGAGTGTAGGCAAGGTAGGATTCTTTCAGCAGATCGTAATAGGGGTGCTCGGTCCAAATAGGCTCGGCGAAGCGCTCGTCGTAAGCCAAGGGACGTACCGTGTCCTCCACATCCTGGCCGCATAATCGCCGGTAACCCAGCATCTGCAGGTTTGAGCACTGCTCGGCAAGCTTGAATAATTGCTTGGCCAGCTCACCCGGCTGCCGCAGCCATGCCTGCTGCACCTCCAAACACGAGGTCATGACGCCAAAAGGATCCAAGACTTTACGAATGCCGGGACGCGCTGTGTCAAGCGCTTGGCATTTTAAGTTCTCTTCGACGGCGTAGTGCGGTGAATACATGATATTAACCTATTGAATATAAGATTATTGTTTGAAATGGCATTTATTGTGCCTTTCTAGCTCAGCACAAGTCTGTTCGACTGTGCCTCCTCCTTTTGGTCTTCGAGGGCGCCTATGGCGCCCTCTTTTTTTCGGGACATCCCGCTTGGCCTTCTCCCACAGAGCATCCATCTCCGCAAGCGTCGCGTCGTCCACGGACTGGCCTTGCGCCTGTAACCGCTGTTCGGAAGCGCCGAGGCGATACCGTCGAGGATGCTGGCCGCGTTTTTAGCCGCGCGTTCCTTGGTCTTGTGCGCTTCCCACGCCGCGGACTGCTGATCGGCACCGCTTACGACCGCGTTCGGGTCACAACCGCGTTCGGGATCGCGGAGCCTGGCCATGATCTCGATAAGCGATTCTATATTTCCCATAAGCACTCGCCTTGACTTGATCTCCTTTTCTTTTTCGCATACAAAGGAGCACTTATGCGTAAGGGCACTGTGAACGTGCGCACGATTGATATTCCGTACCTCGGACGCTGAGTTATGGCGCCCCTCATTCTGCGATTGGATGTTACCGGGTCGCCGCTCCGATGGATACCCTGGCACGATGCGGTCTGTCTTTATAGCAAGAACAGAATCGCTTGGACCGCGGGCGAACGGGTATTTACCTTTTTCGGTGGTACGTCCAGGCTAACCGGTCAGCGTTCGTCGGTCGCGGTCAATTCCATCATTGCCGTTAAGCGCGCGCGCGGGATCAAACACGGTCAGCGTGGCATCCCCCCCTTGAATAATCGCGAGCTGTTCCTTCGCGATGGACACCTGTGCATGTATTGCGGCGAAGAGTACGCCGCATCGCAGCTCACCCGCGACCATGTCATCCCCCTATCGCGCGGGGGATACGATCGTTGGTCGAACGTGGTGGCCGCGTGCAAGGGGTGCAATACGCACAAGGGCAACCGCAGGCCCGAGGAAGCCGGGGTAGCCCTGTTGGCCGTTCCCTATGTGCCCAATTGGGCCGAGTTTCTCGCGCTCTCGAATCGGCGTATCCTGGCCGATCAGATGCAGTTCTTAAAGACGCAATTCAATACCCAGCATCGCCTGTTAGACCTGAGACACTGATCGTCGACGTGCAGCTACCCGCTCTAGCCCATGATGGTGGCTCGTGCGAGCCGCGCGATGTCGCCGGCAACGGGGATCGAGTTCACCTTCATCGCGAGCGACAGCCTATGAGACCGGCCTTTATTGAAGAACCCGAGGGTGATCAGCCTGCCAGGTGACTACTTCGGCCCGGAAAACAACCGCCGCAAGTCAGAGGATGCTGCACGTTCAGGCACCGATCATTCCTGCGGTGACCGAGCTGATCAGGATTCATCGCGGTACGATTTCATTAGGCCAAGGGGTCGCGTTTTATGGCCCGCCCGCCCGCGCCGCGGAGCGGATAGGCGATTTCCTGTCGGATCCGGAAAACCACAAATACGCGCCCGTCCAAGGAACGCCGCGTCTCGTTGAATTGATCGTTCAAAAGCTGCATACCGAAAACGCCGTATTGTGTGATGAAAAACGCCGCGTTGTCGTTACGGCGGGCGCCAACATGGCGTTTCTTCATGCCCTGATGGCCATCGCCGATCCGGGCGACGAAATCGTGCTGCCGTTGCCGTACTATTTCAATCAGGAGATGGCGATCAGAATGCTAAACTGCATACCGATCGCGGTTCCGACCGATGAGCGCTATCAACTGAAACTGGATCTCATTCGCCAGGCTATCACCCCAAAGACGCGCGCGATTGTGACGATTTCTCCTAACAACCCGAGTGGCGCCGTCTATCCCGCGGCGACACTGCGAGAGGTCAATTCCCTGTGCCGGGAGCACGGGCTTTATCACCTCAGTGACGAGGCCTACGAAAACTTCACCTACGGTGAGGTCCGCCACCTCTCCCCGAGCTCGCTCCCTGGTTCCGAGGCGCACACGATCTCTCTGTATTCGCTCTCCAAGGCTTACGGGTTTGCGAGTTGGCGTATCGGTTACATGGTGCTCCCCGAACACCTCTATGACTCCGTGATCAAAGCCCAGGATACGAATCTCATCTGTGCGCCGCTGATTTCCCAATATGCCGCCATCGGCGCGCTCGAGGAGGGTTCTCGGTATTGCAGTGAGAAACTCGCCACCATCCGGCAGACGCGCGCCGTCGTCCTCGATGCTTTAGGGCGGATCGATGAGATCTGCATCACCCCTCAAACCGAAGGTGCGCTCTACGTATTCATTAAATTACGCACGCACTTGCACCCGACGCAAGTCGTGGAGAAGCTTATCACGCGGTATCGGGTGGCGGTCATACCCGGCACCACGTTCGGAATGGAACGCGGATGCTACCTGCGCGTGTCCTTCGGAGCACTTGACCCCGATACCGCCCGAGAAGGCGCCGCGCGTCTGGTGACAGGGATGCAGGCGATCGTCGCGGGTCATTAACGCATGCAGCGGTCGTCTCGACCCAGTGTTACGAAGATAGATCAAGAGAATTGCGCATCGCGATAAAATAGTTCATTATGGATGAGGCATGAATCTAAGCATTCATGGGGTCACCAATAAATGAAGAAGGAGAGAAATTATGCAAAGCACCTTGATAACCGCAGCACGCGCTACCGTCCTAGCTGCTTCAGTGGGTCTCACCGCGGGATGTGCTACCACCGGGGATTTGGAACGTGTAGAAGGCACCGCCAATAACGCTCTGAGCACAGCCCAAGCCGCCCAACAATCGGTTAGCGCCGCACAAGCGGCTGCCGATAACGCCGCCTCCGTTGCGCAAGAAGCGAAGGCTTCCGCGGACGCGGCTCAGCAGTGCTGTACCGAAAACTCTGAAAGATATGAACGCATGTTCCAAAGGTCAATGCAGAAGTAAGAGCAGGTAATCACCGAATATTGAAACCCTGTAACGGCTGCGCCGTTGCGGGGTTTTTTTCGCGCTATCCGTGCGGGCGAGTCGGCTACTCTAGATTCATCTCTGAAATCGTGGCCGCGCTCGAGGTTAGCCTTATCGGGACCGGGATCCCGTGGCGCTCCGAGGCCGCCTTTTCCAATTGATCCCAATCGACCTGCTGACCGTTTGCGGCATGACTCACCCTGCCCGCAAGGTGCGTGAAACCGTCTTCGGAGGCTTGGGCATCTTCATCGAGCGGCGGGTGGGATTCAAGGTATAAGGCGCCGTTGAGCCAGCCGAGCTTGAACGGCTGATTGACGATCCGTACCTTGGTGCCGACGCGGACTTCGGAGAACAAGCGTTCGACATCCCTCGGATACAGGCGCAGACACCCATGGGTCACGCGCATACCGATACCGTACGGTTTATCGGTTCCATGGATAAGATACCCTTCGCGCCCTAAACGCAATGCGTATTGCCCGAGGGGATTGTCCGGACCCGGCGGAACCACTTTCGGCAGCGGATCGCCGTCAGCCGCGTGCTCGCGTCGGATCGACTCCGGTGGATACCAGGCCGGATTGACGGTTTTCGCGACCACCTGGGTGAGCCCGAGCGGCGTTTTCCAATCCTGCCGCCCGACGCTGACCGGATAGGTCACCACGACGCGCGGCTCGCCTGCCTGCGGCCGCGGAAAATAATAGAGGCGCATTTCGGGGACGTTGATGACAATCCCTTCCCGCGGGGCGTCGGGCAGTACGAATTGACTTGGGATCAGGACCTCGGTATCCGCGCCCGGGAGCCACGGGTCTACCTTCGGATTCGCGAGCTTCATCTCGTCGTAACCTTGATCGTAGGCGCGCGCGATATCGACGAGGGTATCCTGGTATTCGGTCGAGGTCACGCCCACTGCCCCGACGATGTTATCCAACCCTTGTGGAAGCCGGTAAGTGTCAGCTAATACCGGAGGGGCGAACAAACAATTCACCGTCAACAGCAAGGCCGGCAGCCCCATGCCAAAATACTGGCATTTGCTGACCCTATGGTTGCATTTCATTAGCGTAGCCTCGCGTAGTCATTACGATTGCCAGATCTCATTCAAAACGGATGCCTAGATTTCAGCATCCCGATGGCTATCAGCACCCACCCGGCAATCAAGGCCAGCCCGCCAATCGGGGCGAGCTTGCCTGCCTGCGCATAGCCGGCGATAGCCTTGATATACAGGCTACCGCAAAATAACACGATGCCTAGGCATAGTGAGCCGGCGCCCAACTTCAGCACCCGATTGGTGGGGTGGCGGTGAATGAGATCACCAAGCACGATCAAGCCTATTGCGTGAATAAGCTGGTATTCTACACCAAAGTTGAAGCTCGCCAGCAGCGGCGCGGTGACTCGGGCATTCAGCCCATGCGCGGCGAGCGCCGCAAGCCCGATGGCGCTACCCGCAAGCAGACTGCCTAAGACGATGAGCCATCGATGCATACGACCACTCCGTTCGGCGCGCGGGCGCTCAGGGACCACTGGCCCAGATGCGATTCCCGCTGTTACTTTATTTCGAGATCTCACTGCCGCACGCCGCCCGCAGGCAAACGCTCAAGCGCAGTTGCGACGAGCCCCCGCTATTTTTCCGCCAGTCTCGGAATCAGCTCCGCGAGGTTACATGGCCGGGTGCGGTAGTCGAGCTGATTTTGAATGATCGCATCCCATGCGGTGGCGCAGGCGCCCGGGGAGCCCGGAAGGCAGAAAATCAGCGTGCGGTTCGAGACACCCGCGAGCGCGCGCGATTGAATGGTGGAGTTCCCAATTTCCTCGTAGGAGATGAGCCTGAAGAGTTCTCCGAAGCCGTCGAGCTCCCGGTCGAAGAGGGGTCTGACGGCCTCCGGCGTGCCGTCCCGTCCGGTGATCCCCGTACCGCCTGTCGTGATGACGACTGGCACCCCCTCATTCGCACACCAGCCCGCGATGAGCGCCCGGATCTGGTAAATGTTATCGGGCACGATGCGCTGCGCGTGCAGCCGGTGACCGGCCGCCTGCAGGCGTTCCACCAATAAGTGCCCCGACTTGTCGGTTTCCGGCGTGCGGGTATCGGAGACCGTCAAGATCGCGATCTCGAGCGCTAGAAAGCCCCGAGAATCGTCCCGGCTCATAGGTTCCGGCATGCTTGACTCCGCTTGCGCGCTGAGGTGCGTTTACCGTTATTATAGCTTGTTGCCCGCCGATAGACGCGACGCCCGTGCCAGAAGAACACCCAGAGATCCGGCTCGACAAATGGCTTTGGGCTGCCCGTTTCTTCAAAACCCGCGCCTTGGCCACCGAGGCGATCAAGGGCGGCAAGATTGAAGTCAATGGCCACAAGCCAAAACCGGCGCGTTCAGTTCACACCCACGATGAGCTACGCATCCAACGCGGACCCTTTATCTACGACGTTACCGTCGTAGGCGTCTCCGCCGAGCGCGGACCGGCAACTACAGCCGTCCGTTTATTCCGGGAATCAGCGGAAAGCGTGAGCCGCCGCGAAGCCTTAGTGCTTGACTTACGAGCTCAAGCCCTGACCCAACCCCGATTGCCGGGGCGCCCCAGCAAACGCGACCGGCGCCGCATCATTCGCTTTACTCGCAAGCCGGATCAATGATCGCCTTTCCCCAACGTCCGTAGAAGAAAGTCTCGCCGAGCGGGCGCCGCATGCGGGGCGCGTGCTTGCGCTCTTTAAGCGCTTCGGGTATCGCTTCTTGCGGCAACTGGTAACCGATCGCGATCATGGCCATCGGCGTGAATCCAGCGGGGAGGCTGAAATTTTCTTGGGCCTTCCTCGGATCGAACCCGCCCATTTGGTGAACCATTAACCCAAGCGCCGTGGCTTGCAAGCACAGGTTCATCGTCGCCGCCCGGTGTCATATTGCCCCCAGCGGTTCGGTTTTAAGTCACGCTGAAAGGCATCGGCGGCCAGCGCCAGCATCAGCACCGGCGCCGCCTTGGCCCAGGCTTGATTACCGTCCGATAAGGTTGCAATGGCCCGGTCCCATAGATGGGGATCCGGCAAACCGATCCCACACGATGTAGCGCCAAGGCTGCTCACCAAAACAAGACGGTGCCCAGCGCGCGGCCTCCAGCAAGGCAATGAGCTGGCCACGGGGCACCGGCTGGGCGGGGTCAAACGCCCGGCCGCTCCAACGCCGCGCGATTAAATCGGCGATCGCGACTTGAGTGTGTACGCGCTTATCAAACATGGTCGGCCTCCGTACAAAAAAAGATCCTCGCGCGCACACGTCTCGACCCAGTCGATCTACTCGCCCTGGTCCGGCTGATTGGACTAGGTGAGGAGCGAGGTGCGAATCACGTGGGCGGCCTGCTCGGGTAAGAAATACGGGTAGACCGGCGCCGAATGCAGTGGGTTATTAATCTCATAGTCGAGTCCATAAAGGCCGTAAAAACGTTGTGCCAGGTCCAAAGGCATTTCCTTGCGCGACACCAGTTCTAAAAGCTTCGCATTTTCGATCTTAGTTTCGAGCCCCGCGCCATAGGCCGCGAGACGTTCCTTGATTGCCTCGGGAACGCGCGCCGCCCGTTCCGGCCGGGTGAACACCTGGAGCAGCAAGCCTTCGGTGTAATAACCGGTCGCTTCCATGATGCCGATGCCTCGGTTCGAGAGCGCCTCGATCATCTCATCGAGCGTCACGGCCATGCGCGCGCCGGCCTGCAAGCGCGTCGCACGCATCGCGAGATGGTGCGCGGTGTAACCGTAGACATGGTTCCAGTGCTGGATGATCTGGGCCGGATGGCCGGCGTTGGACTGATCGATGAACAGCCGCAGCACCTGGCCGTTGTCCAGCATCTTATACAGGAGATAGGCGCTCCAGCCGTCGGCAAATTGATAAAAGACCTCCTCTTCGACCTGTGAAGGAACGTAGCCGTGCGCGCGCTGGAGGATCGCGGCGACGCGCTCGGCGGCGCGGGTTTCGGACGAGCCGCAGCGGATGGCGAGGTGATCGAAGTGCGCGAACCAGCCGCGTTCCTCGGCCACTTCCAGCAAGGCCAGATCGGCCTTACTGTTGAGCAGCGACTCGACCACTTTCACCGCCACGTAAATATCGAAGTGGCGCACCCACTGCGCGATCCGCACCGCGTCGCTGTCCTGTAACGACCGCTTCGCCTCCTCGAACAGCGTTTGCATGAAGGCATCGGCGAAGGGATGCAAGCGCTCGCGCGGCTCGGCAAGATCGGTCTCGAACGGCAGCGCCCTGGCTGCCTCCCGGTAAGCGCTGAACAGTTGCTCTAGCGATCGCACGCCGGTGAAATACGCGGCCGCGGTCGCTTTCGAGAGCGGAGCGCGGAAGGGCACGAGGTTGAGCGAGACGTCATCGCCGTTTTCGTTTACCGTGCGGACCCTTTCAGGACGATCGAGGTCGGGCCGCAACCGTCCCTGACCGCGCAGCACCGTGCCCGCGAGCATAGAAGCGAACTCCCGATGGGGGTTAGACAGGACAGTATCCAACGGATCCTCCAGCAAAGACCTTAGTCCAAAGTGCTTGCGCAATCAAGCCTGTAGGATGGGTGCAATCGACTACGAACGGGTAACGGAGCAAAGTGGTTTGATACCCCATCGTAGCGATTATCGCCGATGCTAGGTCGCTCATCTGAGTTACCCCGTATGCTCGACCAAGAATGTGTGACTTGTTGCTTGGGTGATCCCGACTATCCTGATCACAGTACGAAAAACTCATTCCCGAGAACATCGCGATGAGGATGTCGTCGTTATCTGATTCGATAAAGGAGGGCTTTCGTGGACCAGCAACGATTTGAATCCGAGGTTTTGAAGGCATTGGGATCCGAGGCGCCAAGCTCATCGGCCGATGAGTCATTCATCGGCCGTCAGCGCCTGATTGCGGATCAGAAACTGCTGGGGCGATATGGCGATTGCCCAGGTGATAGGCGGCGCGGGCGAGCAGATGCGGATCGACGCTATACGCGCTGGTGACGGGCTCGGCCAGCGCGCGGACTTCGACCACGCGCCCGTCC
>JALZJW010000092.1 GCA_030859565.1 Pseudomonadota bacterium | reverse complement strand
GGGCAACGGTAAGCAAGGGCAAGCGGCGAATTATGCCTGCTCCCGCGAGCGCATAGCTACCGAAGAGAGCATGCACGGCAGCCAACGAAAGGGTCTGGATCACCGGGGAAAAGGAACCGCTCTCGGCGAGCCGGGCGAGTCGTTGGCCGCCGAAAAAGCTATACGCCGAGGGACCGATCAAGACAATGACAACATGGAGAATGGCAACGAAAAAACTCACGGCTGCCGCCATGAGGAGCCATGCGCGACCCGTGGGTTTAATGAACTTTACCAAGATATCGAGTGTGGGAGCGCGCATGGGAACACCTTCGCGCTAAGCATAGCACTTCAGGAATTAAATTTATCCCTCGGATCCCGGAGGACCGGAAGTGTGCTGAGAACGGCCGGCGGTTTGTCCTGCGGGTTCAGGATGGGGTCGCCCGGTTCCGGTGCGCTCAGTTGGCGAGTGCGCGTGCCTCCGAGGACTTGGCGGAGGCAAGCGTGTCATCTTCCTGAATGCGTTCCAGCCAGCGTTGCGCCTGCTTGCGGAATCGCTGGCTCTTGCTCGCCACTTGCAGCGCCGAGGCCGCGCACTTTTTATCGCCTTCGTGATAGCACGATATCCCGAACAGGAGCTGGGCCTCATCGGGATCTTTGAGCCCGCCCTTATCGAGCGCGGTCGCAAACGATTTCGCGGCGCCCGCCCAGTTCTCCATGCTCATCTGCATCTGCGCGATATTGAGGTCGATCTTCCCGTGCCGGACCCGGTCCGCCGCTTCTTGCAGCGCGCCGATGGCATGCTCGCGTTCGCGCGCCATCGCCCAACTGTTGCCGAGGAGCTCCAGGTTCTGCGCCGTGCGCGCGATGCGGCCGCGCTGGATCTCCTTGTCCAAGAGGCGCGACGCGCTGTAAGGGATGTTACGCTGCATATAGATCTGGGCGAGGCGGATCATATCGCGCTCCGCGAGCATGTCCTGGGCGTACGCAAGTTTGAGGGTAGCGAGGGCCTCCAGGTCGCGCTTCGAGATGAGGTAGACATCGGTAAGGTAACGCCAATACTCCGTCTTGCGCGGATGCTTGGCGATGAGGTCCTTCAATAAGGGAACGGCGTCCGCGTAGCGCTTGCTCTCGAAATACAGCGAGAGCATGAACAGATACCAGTCCTCGCGCGGGTCCTTGACTTTCGCGATCGCCTGCTTGATGTGCGCGATCGCGGCCTCGTATTGGCGGAGATGATGGTGGCAGACCGCGCTTAGATAGTGCACATCCGCCGGGGGGTTCTTCTCATCAGTCAGCCATGCCTGCAACGACGCGAGCCCCTTACGATAGTCCTCAATCTGAATGTAGGACTGCGCCAAATTGTAGCGCAACGCGTGGGTGACATCGCGCGGAAGAGCGCGCCGGGCGAGCGCCGCCTCGATCGCGTCGATCGCTTCCGGGTAGCGTTTCTTGCCGAGATAGGCGTAGGCCATCGACTGCTGCGTCAGCGCCGTTTCATGCGCGTTCCCGGCCACCTTCGGCAGCAGCTCCTGCAGGATCGCGAGCGCCTCGGCGTACCGCTCCTTATCCATCGCTTGCCTAGCCTTCATGAGTTCCGCGTAGGTCGATGGCGATACCGTGTATTTCTGCTCGCCGCCTATCCCCATCGCCTCACGCTCCTCGGCTACAGCGGGAAGGCTCAGGACCCCTAGGACCAGCAGGGCCGTCCACGACCTCCGGCCGCGGCCTATGACCCTAGGCGTCTCCTTGACTGGGTCGTTCATGATTTTTCGTCTTGCAATCTGAACCTGACGGTTTGCAAGGTCCGCCACTGGACAGGCTTGCCGTCGACGAGTTTACGCTCGAACTTCCAGTGACGGAGCGCCGACAGCACGGTGCGCTCGAAGAACCCAGGCGGCTTTGCATAGACAATCTTCGGCGCCCTGACCGAGCCGTCCTCGGCGACCAGGAACTCCACCTGGACGAGGCCCTCGATGCGCCGCGCGAGCGCATGCGGCGGATAGAGAGGCGGCGTGCGCACCAGCGGCACGGCTTCGCGGATCTCCCTCATCCCCATGGCCGCCATCTCGCCGATATAAGGTCCGCCGGTGACGTTCATCGGGATCTTCATCCGCGGGATCGGCGCGCTCGGTGCCTCGACGATCGGCCGGCTCACCTTCGGGATCGGCATCTCCGGCGTCTGCTCGGGCTGCTGTGGCTCAGGCGGCTCAACCCGCTCCTCGACCTTGGGCGGCGGCGCCTCGCGCTTCAGGCGCACGAAATCGACGAGCTGCAAGCTGCGCAGGACGGGTCCGGATTGGTACCCGGCCGAGAGCCGCTCCATGAGGAAGAAAAGCGTCAGGTTGATCGCCAGGGCCCCGGCCAGCAGAAACAGGATGCGCAGGGCCTTGGCGCGCAGTTCCGCGCCCAACGCCCGGTTCCCGCGATTCTCGATGAGGGTTGCGCTCATTCCTCGTAGGTGGCGATCGCCAGGTTCTCCACGCCCGCGAGGCGCGCCTCGTCCAAGGCCGCCACCAAGAGCTGGGTCTGGGTCTCGGCATCCGCCGCGATGATCACCGAGCTGTTCGGGTTCTCGGCGTGCATCCGCTCCACGTTGGCGCGCAGCGCGCGTATATCCACCTTGCGCCGATCGATCCAGATCTCGCCGTGTTTGGTGAGCGAGACGATAATGTTGGCCTTATCCTGCGCGACCGCACTCCGGGCCGTCGGCCGGTTCACGTCCACTCCGGTCTCGCGGATGAAGGAGGAGGTCGCGACAAAAAAGAGCACCAGGAAGAACATCACGTCGATAAGCGGAATGACGTTAATGTGAACGCCCTCATAGTCACTGTCCGTATATCTGCGGCGCATGATCACTTACTCCTCATCGTTGGTGCAACACTAGCGGAGTGTCACAGAAACACGCCGCATAACACAGACCGTCATTCCGGCCAAGTTCGCGCAGCGGACGCGAGCTGGAATCCATGCGGAGCATAAACGGGCGCTGGATTCCCGCCTCCGCGGGAATGACGAATCTGGTTTCGATGCCAACTGTATTTTCTAGCTTATTTGAGTGACAGAAAACTAGGTCGCTGTCGCATGCTCACTCATCGCAGAGCGCGCGCGGTTTGCTCCTCGGCACGTCGGGCGTTCTGGTCCAGGTTGATCGCGAAGTACAGACCCGAGAGGGCCGTGACCAGGCCGGCCATGGTGCACAGCAGAGCCTCCGAGATCCCGCCCGCGATCCCGCGGCGGTTGCTCCCGCCGTAGACAGTGATGACCTCGAAGGTCTCGATCATTCCCGAGACGGTCCCGAGGAGCCCGAGCAGCGGCAGCACTTGCACCAGCGTGCGGATGATGGGCAGGGTGCGCCGCGCCGAGGCGCCGAGGCTGGCGGCCAAATGCATGCGCACGTAGCGCGCGGTGCGCGAGCGCCGCTCGCGCCGGGCGCCCCAGGCGTCCCGCGCGCGCGCGAACTCCGCCGGAAAGGTGAAGCGCAAGAACCAGTAGCGTTCCAGGATCAGCACCCACATGCAGAGCGATAAGAGGAGGATAAACGGCATCGCGTTCCCGCCTCGATCGAGAAACCCGAGCAGGCGGTCCAGGAACTCAAGGATGGACGCCATGCGCTTTGGCCTCGCGCTGCGCTACGATGCCCGCCAGCTCCTCCTCCAGCACTTGGATCAGCCGGTTGCTCTTGCTGCTTAGCCAGCTGTGCAGGAGCAGGACGGGGATCGCCACCAGCAGGCCGAGCTCGGTGGCGACGAGCGCTAGCGAGATCCCGGCCGAGACCAGTTTGGGATCGCCCGCACCGAAGAGCGCCATCGATTGAAAGGTGTCGATCATCCCGGCCACCGTACCGAGTAGCCCGAGCAGGGGCGCCGCAGTGGCGAAGACCGCGAGGGTCGGCAGCGAGCGCTTGAAACGCGGCGCCTCGCCGAGCATCGCCTGATCTAGCTTGAAGGCCAGGCTGTCGGCGTCGAGCCGCGGGTTCTGCTCCGCGACCTGCCGTAGCCGGCCGAGCGGGTTGTCGCTCGCCGCCACCCCGTTCCGCCGCGCGTGCTCGACCTTGCGGCGGGCCAGCGCAAGCGCGATGGCGCGCTCGATCACGATGAGCAAGGCGAGCCCGCCGAGCGCCAGGATCACATAACCGATGCTCCCGGCGCGTGCGATGTGCTCGGTAACGCTGGGGGACTCCACCATGAGGTTCAGGATCGAGCCTCGAGAGGGATCGAGCGCCACGGGCAGGAGGCCCGATTTCGCGCGCTCGTAGTCCTCGGCTAGTTCGAGGAAGCGCCCCGCGGGCTGGCGGCCGAGCTCCACGATGCGTCCGGTCTCGGGCAGATAGTGCAGATAATGGCCGCCGGAAAGGAGGTTAAAGGCCCCAAGGCGCACGACTTTCTGATCCCGCTGGGTCCCGTCCGGCAAGGTGACCGCCGTCTTAAAGCGTCCGATCGCGCCGGACTCCTGCATCTCATCGAGCATCACTAGCCAAAGCTGTTCCAGCTCGTCGATGGAGGGGTTGTCCTTGCGTTCCGCGAGACTGGCGGGCACGGCGTCGCGCTTGGGCTTCTGCGCCGAGACGAGCGAGGTGGTCAAGATCCCGTGGGTGTCTTTTGCGACCTGGCGCGCCACGCCGAAAAGTTCCCCGAGCGAGCCGGTCTTTTCTTGCAGGATTGCCGTTTGGGTGTTGAGAAACAGGTCATTCTCTTCATAGCGCGCTTTCAGCGCCTCGCCGAGTCTGCGCTCGCTGCTTAGCTCGGCACGGAGCTTCTCGAGCAGCACCACCTGTTGGTCGCGCGCCTTGCGAAACTCCTGCTCGCGGGCGGCCAGGGCCTTGCTCTCGAGGATGCGCTCCTCCCGGACCTGCTTGACCAGTTCGGCCAAGGAGGCCGGTTCTTTGGCCTCCGCGAACGCTATGCCTCCGAGCGCCAGCAGGACAGCGATGAACTGTCTCATGACTCCGCCTCCACTACCGGCACCGGCAGCTTCAAGAGATCGGGGGCCGCCTGCTTGCGCGCGATGCGCAGCCCGCGCTCGATGTCGTTGCGATACTTGCTGGGCAGCTTCTCGAAGCGCTTGGCTTTGGGATCCCAATAGCCTGCTTCAAGCCCGTCCAGCGTCAGGTAATAGAGCGCGAGCCGCCCGAAGCGCAGGAAATCGACGGCGCGGGTCTGCTTCTTGCCCTCGTCATCCTTCTCTTTCAGATCGCCGCGGTAGGCTTCGATGGTGCGGCTGTACTCGGTCTCCACTTGGTAGGCCTCCATGAGCCTGCGGTATTTCTCGGCAAGCGTCACCTCCGAGCTGTCCATCATGGTTTTAATCTCGCCGATCCGCTTGTTACGCTCCGCTTCCAGGAAAGGCACGTCCATCTTCACGAACTTTTCGAGCGTTTCCTGCATCCGGAGCATCAAGGGCACGATGCCGCGCTGGGTCACCTCGATCTCGGCGAGCTGTTTCTCGATCGAGGCGCGCTCGGTCTCCTGGCTCCGGACCTCCCTTTGCACTTGCGCGTGGTAGACCCGCAGACTTTCGAGTTCCCGGATGCCGTCTCGGTATTCATTCAGCATCGCCTGTGTGGCGTCGTCGAGCTTTTCGACCCGCGCCTGGGATTGGATCCCTTGGTCCTGGTTTTGCGCCTGGGCCCGCACGGCGGCGTCGAGCGACTCGGCCGCGCATGGGCCGGTCATGAGACATAATGTAAGCCCTAGCGGTAAGAAGCGCAGCTCGCGCGCGGCATGGGCAGGCGGGCAGCCCCGCGCGTATCCTTTTTTCATCTTGCTTCTAATCACCCGCCGACTCGCGACATCTCGACCTTGGGTAAACCGATGCCGGCGCCGCGGCGGATCTCGGAATAGCGATCGCTGCGTCCCCGCCACACGGAGGAAATAAACGCGCCTATCTCGCCGTCGCTCGCGCGCTGGCGCAATAGTTGGCGGAGATCGTGCCCGCGCGTGGCGAATAAGCACGCGTAGAACGTTCCGTCGGCCGTGATCCGGCTGCGCGTGCATCCCCGGCAGAAGGGCTGGGTTACCGAAGCGATCATCCCGATCTCCCCTCCCCCGTCACGATAGCGATAGCGGGTGGCTACTTCGCCCGGGTAGTTCCGCTCGAGGGGTTCGAGGGGCCACTCCTTTTCAATGGCGCCGATGATCTCGCGGGCCGGAACCACGTCCTGCATGCGCCAGCCGTTGCTATCGCCGACATCCATGTATTCGATAAACCGCAGGATATGGCCCGTATGGCGGAAGTGCCCGGCCATCGCGCCGATGCAATGGTCATTCATTCCGCGCTTGACCACCATGTTGACCTTGATCGGATGCAAACCGGCCGCGACCGCGGCGTCGATACCCTCCAGTACCCGCGCCGCCGGGATGTCGACATCGCTCATCGCCCGAAAGACGGCTTCATCGATGGCGTCTAGGCTCACGGTCAATCGCTGCAACCCCGCCTGCTTCAAGTCGTCCGCCATGCGCGACAACAACGCGCCGTTGGTAGTGAGTGTCAGGTCGCGGGCACCCTCGATACGCGCAATCCCCGCGATGAGCTTCGGCAGATCGCGGCGTAATAAGGGCTCGCCTCCCGTGATCCGGATCTTCTCGATTCCAAGGGTAACAAAGACCCGCGCCAGGCGGACGATTTCTTCAAAGCTCAATAGCTCCGCGCGCGGTAAGAACGCCCAATCCCGCCCAAACACCTCCTTGGGCATGCAGTACGGGCAACGGAAGTTGCAACGGTCGGTGACCGAGATCCGCAGATCCCGCAGCGGCCGATGCAAGACATCCGTGATGGTAACGCCGTCATGCGTCTGGCCGACGGATTGGAGGATGGTAGACATCGTTGACTAGTATACTCAACTTTGTCGCCACTCGATCGTGCTGGTCGTTTCGGAAGTAGGGTCAGTCCGACGCTCACCCGAGCAGTATCGAGGTAAGGAGACTCGGGTCCGGACTGTCGAATACCGTATTATGCCGGTCCGTGAGCGGCCCGCCGCCCGGGATCACAAAACCGTTACTGTCATATCCGATGGCCTTGAACTTCCATACACCCCGGATTTTCTTCAAGTTGCCTACATGCTGTCCGGCGTCCGAGATCACGCGGAATATCATGTCGTTTACCGCTACGAGCACTAATGCTTTCACCACACCCTTTCCGCTTCCACCGAGTTTTCTTCGCTGCCTCGCGTTGCTATTATGTACCAGTATTTCAGGGCCAGGAACACGAGAGACCGGACATCGGCATGCAAGACGACGCGGGTGACACCTTCTAAGGAAGCTCTGCAAAGTGTCGCGAGCAAGCCCAGACGCGTCACCGGCCGCAGGAGGCTTTCGCATGCCCGCGGAATGGGCACCCCACCAAGCCACTTGGATGTCGTGGCCCCATAAACGCGAGAGCTGGCCCGGGAAATTCGCAGCCATTGAGCCCATCGTCGTCAAGATGGTGAAGGCGCTCGTGCGCAGCGAGACGGTGCGCATCAACGTGCTCGATGAATTTCACGAACGGCACGTGCGCTCGCTGTGCGCGGGGATCTCAGGCGCCATCGAATTTCATCGCTTTCCTACCAACGATGCCTGGTGCCGCGACCACGGTGCGGTGTTCGTGACCCGTCCAGGCGGCGATAAGCTTGCCGCGATTGACTTCGAATACAATGCCTGGGGAGAAAAATATCCGCCTTACGATCTGGACAACGCCATCCCCGCGCGGATGGCCGAGGCACTCGCCGTCCCCTGTTATAAAGCCGAATTTATCTTGGAGGGAGGTTCGATCGACGTGAACGGCGCGGGACTGGCGCTGACCACCGAGCAATGCCTGCTTAACCCCAATCGCAATCCGCATCTGAACCGCGCCGAGATCGAGTGGCGACTGCGCGAATTTCTGGGCATCGAAAAGGTGCTGTGGTTGGGCGAGGGGATCCTCGGCGATGATACCGATGGTCATGTGGATGATCTCACTCGCTTCGTATCCGCCGATACGGTCGTCACGGTCGTCGAAGAAGATCCGGATGACGATAACTTCGCTCCGCTCGAGGACAACCTGTTGCGGCTGAGATCGATGAGGGGCCTCGACGGCCGGCCGCTGACCATCAAAACCTTACCGATGCCTGCCCCGGTTTATTATGACGGCACGCGTTTGCCGGCGAGTTATGCGAACTTTTACATCGCCAACCGGGTGGTGTTAGTGCCGTTTTTTAACGATCCGATGGATGCCGCGGCGACGGACATTATTCAATCCTGCTTCCCCCGGCGTGAGATCATAGGCATCGATTGCACCGATCTCGTTTGGGGATTGGGCGCTTTTCACTGCCTTACGCAACAAGTGCCTGCGGTGTGACCGATCGATCCGGAACGCCGATGCCCGATGTGACGCAAACTCATCTTCGGTCCTTGGTCTTAGCATCGTCGTCACCTTACCGGAAGGCTTTGCTGCAGCGCCTCGGCTTGCCCTTTTCCATCCGCGTCCCCGATGTGGATGAATCCCCTGCGCCGGGCGAGGATCCGGGCGATCTGGCATTACGGCTTGCGAGCATAAAAGCGCAAGCGGTCCTACCGCATTATCCAAAGGCATTGATTATCGGGTCCGATCAGATCGCCATCTGCGGCGGCCGTTTGCTAGGGAAACCGGGCCACTTTGCGGCAGCGTGCGAGCAGCTTATAGCCCTGAGCGGACGCTGTGTGCGTTTCTTGACGGGAGTGGCTTTATTAAACACCGAAACCCGGCGTATGCAAGTCGCCTGCATCCCCTTTGACGTGCATTTCCGCATCTTGCACGAGGAGCAGATACGACGCTATCTCTGGGCCGAACAACCGTTTGGGTGCACCGGCAGTTTCAAATCCGAGGGGCTCGGCATCGCATTGGTAGAAAAGATGGAAGGCGAGGACCCGACCGCGCTCATTGGCCTACCGCTTATTCATCTGCTCGGCATGCTGCGCAACGAGGGGATTGATGTCCTCGCGCCCGAGGGTGGTTAAGGTCTATTGCGCTCCTACCGCAGCGCTGGAATCGGGTTCATGAACACCTTCGCTGCGCTCGCACCCAATTGCTTGGCCCAACGGTCAAAGTAATGCTCGCGATGCGTAAAATCGACGATAGTCTCAACTCCGATGATCTCGCGCGCCACGAAACCGCTACTGCCCAAGGCGTCAATGAGCCCCAGATTAAGGCTTTGCTCACCGCTCCACACGAGCCCCGTGAACAGCGCGGGATCAGATTTCAAACGGTCGCCGCGGCCTTTTTTCACGATATCGATAAACTGCTGATGGACCCGATCCAATACTACCTGGAGATGTTTGAAATCCTCCGGGTTAGCGGGTGAGAATGGATCCAGAAATCCTTTGTGCGTACCGGCCGTATGTAACCGGCGCTCGATGCCGAGACGCTCTAAGGTACCGACAAACCCAAAACCGTCCATCGCTACCCCGATCGATCCGACCAAGCTCGCCTTGTCGGCATAAATTTTATTCGCCGCCACGGCAATGTAATAGCCACCCGAGGCGCAGATATCCGTGATTACCGCGTACACCGGAATGTTCGGATGCAGCGCCCGCAAACGAAACATTTCATCGTTGATATAACCCGCGTGCACGGCGCTGCCGCCCGGACTATTGATACGCATGATGACGGCTTTGGTCTTATCGTTCTTAAAGGCAGCGCGCAGACCGGTGATAACACCGTCCGCGCTGGCCTGCGGATCCGATCCGATGACTCCGTCGACGTCCACCAAGGCGGCGTGCGTTTCGGAGGACAGGGAACCTTCTTCCCATTGGCTTGAAAGGTAAAACGCCGACAAGATCAGCACGTAAATAACCGCGATCGACCTGAACAAGATACTCCACCGCCGCGCGCGCCGCTGCTCCGTGATCGCCGCTAAAGCGAGATCGCGGACAAGCGCGTGTTCCCAATTTCCAGCCTGTTCTTTAATCTCAGTCTGCTCCATTTCACTAACCTATCTTAAATTATCTGGCTACGGCAACCGCCGATGATGTGCGGCGGACTCGGCGCTCACCTCGTGACCCCGGTCCCGCCGCAATGACTCGAGAACCGACAACAATCCCGCCGGTAACGGTGCTTGCACGGATACTTGCTCTCTGGAGTCCGGCGCCACAAAGTCGATACGGTAAGAATGCAAAAACAAGTCCCGTAAACCGAAATGTCGCATCGCTCGATTGAATGCCTTATCGCCATATTTGTCATCGCCGGCCAGCGGATGACCGGCGTAGGCGGTGTGGACCCGGATTTGATGCGTTCTACCGGTCTTAAGCCGGACCCGGACCAAGCTCGTGTTTTTGAATCGCTCGATCGGCACGATGTGTGTCTCGGCAAACTTGCCGTCATCGGTCACGCACACCATGCGCTCGGACGAGCGTACCCCGTTTTTCTTTAGACCGGTTTTAATCACACCTGCGCTAACCGGCCAATGACCACTTATCAGACCCAGGTAAGTCTTCGCAATAGCGCCGGACCGAATAAGACCGTGCATCGCCCGCAGGAATCGCGGCCGTTTCGCGATCATCAGACACCCCGAAGTGCCGCGATCGAGCCGATGCACGAGCTCTATATAGGGCGCATCGGGCCTAAGATCGCGTAAAACCTCGATCAGCCCATTGCGGATCCCCACTCCTCCATGGACCGCGATCCGCGCCGGTTTGTTCAGCACGAGAAGTGCCTCATCTTCATAAAGCACACTATCGCGTACCGCCGCGCGTAAACTTTCGGGAGGCGTCATACCCTCGTTCGGGGTCATGCGCACGGGTGGCAGACGCAGTACCTCGCCGGTTGTTAAGCGATAGTCTTGCCGAATACGGCCACCGTTCACACGAACTTCGCCGCTTCTCAGCATCCGGTAGATCCGGTCCCGAGGGATCCCCTTGAGCATCCAGGCCAAAAAATTGTCGATGCGACGCCCGTCATGCTCTAAATCAACAATAATTTGGCGCGCTGGAACGTGTACCATAGTCCGTCGCATCCCTATTTTTAGTCCCATGCTCGTGTGCCCGATTGCTGCATTGCTGTATCGTTGCTATATTAAGCTTGCGGTAAGTATATCGGAGTCGCAAAACGCGCTATCGAGCTTACCAGGAATTCGTAGCCTATCGCGTAATAAACAACGCAACGGTGCAGTGACGATTGAGCGGACAGCTTCATAGCGAGCGTGGATTCGTTCCCTGGGGGAGCTTGCTTAATCGTGATCGCGGGGTACGTGCTTAATTACAGGTTCGTCCGGAGTTACTTGCCTCGAAGCGAGGCTTACGCCCCTTCCGAACCCTAAGATAATTACCAGGGCATCATAGCGACTGTCGGCCGCCGCCAATCACCTCGTGATACCAGAAATGTCACTCATACCGGCTATGGAAATAGTGAATTTTTACCGGGGCGCCTCCCGTTCATTACCTAGGCGCCTGACAGGAATATGCAGAAATGAAAAGAATGCTTATCAACGCAACTCAACCGGAGGAGTTGCGTGTCGCCCTTGTGGACGGACAACGCCTTTACGACCTTGATATAGAGGCCACCGGCCGCGAACAAAGAAAATCGAATATTTATAAAGGGAAGGTCGTACGCATCGAACCGAGCCTCGAAGCGGCCTTCGTCGATTATGGCGCCGGACGGCATGGATTCTTGCCGTTGAAGGAGGTCGCACGGTCCTTATTCGTCGAATCGCCGCGCGGTGGAGCGCGTGTCAACGTCCGGGAGGTGCTTAGGGAGGGGCAAGAATTCACGGTACAAGTCGAGAAAGACGAGCGCGGCACCAAAGGCGCTTCGCTGAGCACCTTCATTAGTATTCCCGGACGCTATCTCGTATTGATGCCCAATAACCCGCGCGCCGGGGGTGTCTCGCGGCAGATCGAAGGCCTGGAACGCGAGGAGGCGCGGGACGCCATGAGTGGCCTCAATATCCCCGAAAGCATGGGACTTATCCTCCGCACCGCCGGTATGGGCAAGGCGGCCGAGGAGTTGCAGTGGGACCTCGACTATCTGCTGCATTTGTGGAGCGCGATCGAGGAGGCATCAAAAGACCGCCCGGCCCCCTTTCTGATTTATCAGGATCGGGACGTAATAATCCGCGCGATCCGCGATTACCTGCGTAATGACGTCGCCGAGATCCTCATCGACGACCCGGGCCTATGCGAAAAGGCCCGCGATTTCATGCAGCAGGTGATGCCGCAAAACCTCAACAAACTCAAGCTATATCAAGATGGCGTCCCGCTTTTCACTCGCTATCAGATCGAAAGCCAGATTGAATCTGCCTTTGCCCGCAAGATCGAGCTTCCCTCGGGCGGTTCGCTGGTCATCGAACCCACCGAGGCTTTGATCACGATCGATATCAACTCGGCCCGTGCTACCCGAGGCGGCGATATCGAAGAGACCGCCTTAAATACGAACGTGGAGGCCGCCGAAGAAGTCGCGCGCCAACTGCGGTTGCGTGATCTCGGGGGCTTGATCGTGATTGATTTTATCGATATGGAGAATCAAAAGAATCAACGCCAGGTCGAAAATCGCCTCCAGGAAGCCCTTAAGATGGATCGGGCTCGCGTGCAATTAGGCCGCATTTCGAGATTCGGGCTCCTTGAGATGTCGCGGCAACGTCTTAGGCCTTCCCTCGATGAGTTTAGCCATATCGTGTGTCCGCGGTGCAGCGGTTTAGGTAGCATTCGCGGTGTCGAATCGCTCGCGCTTTCAGTGTTACGCGTCCTGGAAGAAGAGGCGATGAAGGAATCGACCGCCAAAATCGTGGTGCATTTGCCGGTGGAAGTCGCCACCTTTCTGGTTAATGAGAAACGCCAGGAAATTCGCGGTATTGAAACTCGGCAACAGATTCGCGTCATTGTTATTCCGAATCCCATCCTCGAAACACCTCACTACGAGCTTAAGCGCATCCGCCAGCAGGATCTTCACGCCGCGGCCGATCCTAGCTATCGCCTGATACCCGCGCCAGTGGTGGACGCTGGGGACATGGGAACCAGAGATAAACGGCCGCAAACAGAAGCTGCTGTCAAGGAGGTCTTGAGGGATATACCAGCACCCCAGATCCGCAGCGAGCCTCTGCTGTCAACCACACCGCCGCACCCGGGATTCATCCGCAGGTTTATAACGACTTTGTTCGGTGACGAGAGAGAGGAACCACAGTCGGTGCAACCCGGTTCGGAAGAGATCGGAGCGCCAGAAGAAGTCACGCCACCCCCACAGCAACGCCCCCCTATGGGTGGCGACCGGCCAGCGCGGCGGCGCGGCGGGCGATCGTCCCGAGGCGGCCGCGGCGGCCGGCAGCAGAGATCACCGGTGCGGACGCCAGCTCCAGGTGCCTTTGAGGCTCCTTCCGCGGCGGCTTCCGAAGCGTCCGCTGATGCTCCGGTACCCGTGGTAGGAAACGAAACCCCCGGCGCGGTCGCCGGCGAGCGGCATATCTCGCAACGGCCGCGGGGCCGCTCTCGCTCCGGCCGCCGTAGTGGTGGTCATGGCAGACGCCGTTCCCCACGAGGAACGGGCTCACGGAATGGCGGAGCGGCCGATGGCCAACGCGTCTCTACCCCGAGCGAGGACGGCGAGCGCCCGAGCGATACCAACGACGCGATGGGCCCGGTGCCCGAGCGTCCGGCCGGATTAGATGCAAGCCCGCAGCATAGTTTGCCGGCCAGTGCTCCCGAACCCGAGGGTTACGCCCGCCGAGAAGACCGGGTCGCCGTACCTAACCCGCCGTCAATCCCGGAGAGCTAAGCTAAGGGACCGCTCGCATCGCGAGTAGCGTGCATGCCGTCGGCGCTGTTTCGGCAGTATTTATCGGTCGTTCCGGGCCAAAACCACGAAGGCTACGGCAAAATCGATTTCATCGCTAAGCGACAGGTAGATACTGTCAATAGCGAGATCTTCAATGATCTCGGCCGCGCGGCCCGCGCAAATCATCAGCGGCCGGCCCAGCGGGTCGTGGCTGACACTTAGGGTGTGGAGTGTGAGACCGTCCCGGAATCCGGTGCCAAGAGCTTTCGAATAAGCCTCTTTTGCCGCGAAACGGCTCGCAAGAAACCGCGGCGGGCAGCGGCGGGATTCGAACTCGGAGTGCTCTTCAGCGGTGAGGATCCGGCGTGAAAACCTGTGCCCGAAACGCTGTAAGCCCGCGCGCATGCGCTCGACCTTGACGATGTCGACGCCGATCCCATGGATCATCGCCGGGCTTCCAGCATCAGCCTTTTCATCTCACGTACCGCCTCCCCGAGACCGCTGAACACCGCGCGCGCGACGATCGCGTGCCCAATATTGAGCTCCTCTACCTCGGCTACAGCCGCAATCGGACCAACGTTCTGATAATTGAGGCCGTGTCCGGCATGGACTCGCAACCCCTGACTTGCGGCCATCCGGACCGCCACAACGATACGCCGGAGCTCGTGTTCCCGCGCGCCGGGATCCGCCGCGTCCGCATAGCGTCCCGTGTGGATTTCGATGACCGCGGCGCCCGCCTCGCGGGCGGCTTCGATTTGGCGCGGGTCGGGGTCGATAAACAGCGACGCGCGGGTGCCCACGCCCTCGATACGTTTGCATGCCGCTGAAATCGCGTCGAGTTGTGCCGCGACATCCAGCCCTCCTTCGGTGGTCAATTCCTGTCGTCTTTCGGGTACAAAACAACACTCCGCCGGACGGATCCGCTCGGCCAACGCGAGCATAGCATCGGTCACCGCCATTTCGAGGTTCATGCGCACTTGAAGCACGGCAGCGAGCAGTTCGACATCGCGCTCCTGTATATGGCGCCGGTCCTCACGCAAATGTATCGTGATGGCGTCCGCTCCGGCATGCTGCGCTTCCATGGCGGCTTGAACGGGATCGGGGTACCGGGTTCCCCGCGCTTGCCTTAACGTCGCCACGTGGTCGATGTTGACTCCAAGCAGAACCGGTCCTCGTGTAAGCATTGATCTCGACGCTCTAACTGAACAATTGCCGGCTGGCCAACGGCCGGCCGCCGATATGGGAAGCAAGGATAAATCGCATCAACCGTTTCGACTCACTGAGTACTTCAGGTTCATGGAACAGCGCGGCGGCTAAGGCGATCAAGGTGCGCCCCTGTACCTTAACGGTATCGACGTGCGCGGGTGGATCACGCCAGGGACCTTTATCGCTTTGATAGTAATAATCGCGCTCAGGTTCAATGGGGGCATTGGCATCCACATCAAAGCTCAGGCTGAGACCATAGCCGATGTCTTCGAGCAGACGTTTCTCGAACAAGCGCAAGGCCGGCTCCTCGTTCCCGGCTTGCGCGAGAGCTTCCAAGGCTTGGCGATAGGCCGCGAAGAGCGCCGGGTGCGGATCGTCCCGATGCAATACCCGCATCAAGAGTTCGTTGAGATAGAAAGCGCTTAAGAGCGCGCGGCCGCTCAAGGCGGAGAAGGGTCCGTCGATCTCGGCGCCGACGAGCGTCGCCAGCTCTCCCCGTCCCGCCCAGGCCAGAAGGAGCGGCCTGAAGAATTGCAGAGCGCCGCGGAACGCCGAACGCTGCCGGTTTGCGCCCTTCGCGATTATTCCGACCCTTCCTGAGCGCAAGGAGAAAATTTCTAAAAGTAAGCTCGTCTCTCGATACGAACGCTGGTGCAGGACAAACGCGCTGTGCAGGTCAACACGCACCGGCCACCCCTATTGAG
>JALZJW010000091.1 GCA_030859565.1 Pseudomonadota bacterium | reverse complement strand
AGAGGGTATTAATAGGCGTTCTTTCCGAGGGCGACTATAAATATCGTAATAAGGATAATTTTCAGATCGAAATACGGTGACCACGATCGGATATAGTCAAGATCAAATCGTAGTCGCATTTGCATTTTATCGATGGTATCTGTCTCGCCGCGCAGGCCGTTAATCTGTGCCCACCCGGTGATGCCAGGTTTTACTTTGTGCCGTAACATGTAGCCCTGCAGCAATGAGCGGTATTCTTCGTTGTGGGCTACGGCATGTGGACGGGGGCCGACGATGGACATTTGACCTTGCAAGACGTTAATGAATTGCGGCAACTCATCCATTGATGTTCTGCGCAAGAAGCGGCCCAATTTGGTGACGCGCGGATCGTTTTCTTTTGCCTGATTTACGCTCGCTCCGTTCTCGCAGACGGTCATTGTTCGAAACTTCCAAACGTCTATCTTCTCCCCATTGATGCCATAACGAAGTTGCTTAAAAAGGATCGGGCCCGGAGAGGAAAGCCTTATGCCTATGGCGATAAACACCATCGGAATCGCAACAACGCCTAAACAAATGCTTGCAACGATAATATCTTCCATGCGCTTAAATACGCCGTCTACACCATCGAACGGCGTATCATGAATGCTCACAGCCGGGATTCCATCAAGGCTCATCCAACGAGCGCGCAACAGATCGAAGGTAAAAAAGTCTGGCACTACGTAAACCGATGCCGTAGTGTCTGCGAGCTTATAAATCAGATCCTTTACCCGCTGTTCGGCACGTAACGGCGAAACAACGTAGATTACGTCTACTAGCCCTCTACGTGCATCCTGCAGTAAGTTATCGAAACCGCCCCGAATAGGAGCAAGGTTTGTGTTAACCACGCGCTTTCTGCCATTATTCGGCTGCCTATCGTCGTAAAACCCGGCCAATTCCATGCCGAGATCCGGCCTGCCATGAATTACATGGGCCAACCGGCCCGCTAATTCACTTAATCCTACGATCGCCACCTTGCGCGAGTTGTATCCTAGTGCGCGAACGTAGCGTAGGAGAATACGCAAACTACAACGTATACCGACTAGGCATACAGGCGCGAGGGCAACCCAGGTTAATATTATTCGCCGCGAGTACTCCGTTGATTTATGCGTGAGATAGGCTAGGAGCAACAGGCCCACAACGGAATACAGCCATGCCTTTATAACCTGGATGGTCTCTTCACGTAATAGAATGCCCCGCCGAGCGCTATAGAGGCCGTTATTTTCCGAGAACCATAGAAACAAGGCTACCGCGCAAATGGCCACCCAATTATATTGGACTAGCCACTGCACCCCATACATCGAACAGGAAGCCCATAAGCTCCCGGCGATAATAGCGCCATCTATTACGCGCAGCATCGCTGTCAACGTGGATTGATACGGACGAATCAATCCACGAGAACCCCTTATATGCCGATACGGGAATAACTCAGTCGCTCGCCTTGCCACGAATCATAACTCCCCCAGGCTCCTTGTTTTAAGGTTTGGACATCAAGCCGCTCAAAGCGCGTATGTGTGCCCGCTGCTTGCTCGCGAGCTTACTGATCAAGGGCTTCAAGGTTCGTGGCATAGCCGTGTCTTGGAGCATATGCTCATAGTCTTCGAGGCCACACTCCTCGCCCTGCTTTAGAACTTTTAACCCGGCTTTATCGCTAAACACATGGGCATCGTGAAACAGTCCACCGGCCAGTGTGCCCAACTCGGACAACGTATTTCTTGGCTCTAACTCGTCGGCCGCCCGAATAACGTCCAGCCGCCGAATCTTGGTTCCGAGCATCGAAGCGGCTTGCACATGATCGACGAGTATGTGGAATAATTCGTCAACTTCCGGATCACCCTCACCAAGCTTCCATTCTTTGGCACCTAGGGTTTCTTGATAGGCCTCAATCGCTGACAGCTCGTTTCTCCAAAGGGAATTAATCTCTTCCCGATTCATGATGACCCTCCGAACTTGCTTTTTGATTTGATCTATTTCCACTCGGCAACAGCTGTGCCATGGCTAGTTAGGTCTAGCGATGGGCGTTAATTTTCAGTGAGATAAGGTGTCGCGCTTGAGTGTAAAGCGGCGTACTCCGCGGGCGAGGCTTCGGAACGGTTTACCGATGGGATGTGTAATTTCGGTTCGACCTTGTCATTACCGGGTGAAAGCGGCAAATTGCGCTTATGGTTACCGTTGAATTTCGGTTTTACGAGGAATTGAACGACTTTCTCCGGCCCGAGCAGCGAAAGCGCCCGTTTTGTCATGCCTACGCTGAGCGGGCCACTGTCAAACACGCAATCGAGGCACTCGGCGTCCCGCACACGGAAGTAGAGCTAATCATAGCTAACGGCGAATCAGTGGATTTTTGCTACGTTCTCCACGACGGTGATCGGATCAGTGTCTACCCTCAGTTCGAGTCGCTCGACGTTATGTCGCTCGTGCGCGTACGGGACCGGACGCTCCGGAAAATACAATTCATCGCCGATGCACATCTTGGTGCCTTGGCGAGATACCTACGTTTTTTGGGCTTCGACACCCTTTACCGGAATGATTTTCGCGATGACGAAATTGCACAGATCTCGCTCGCGCAGCGTCGCATTGTTCTTACCCGAGATCGGGATCTACTCATGCGCCGTGCTATTACCCACGGTTGCTACGTCCGCGCGCCTCTGCCGAGCAAGCAATTAGAAGAGGTGACGAGGCGCTTGGACCTCGCCGGCGCTATTCGTCCCTTCACTCGATGCAGTGTTTGTAATCAGTTGTTGGAGCCGATCGGCAAACAATCTTTGCATGCCATGCTCGCGCCCGATATTGTATGCCGTTACAAAGAGTTTTGGGTCTGCCGCGCATGTCATCGGGTTTACTGGCAGGGTTCACATTGGCATCGATTACAGCGGTTAATACGGAGTGCTCTAGGGGATACCGGGGCCTCGGTTGTTGGAGCTCGGGGACCTGAGGCGTAGTCAACTATTCCGATTGGCTCGCGATCAGCCGGCGATATTGCGACATGTGCCGGATGGCTTCCCGCGGCTTCTGGAGCTTTTCGCACAACAGCGCCAGGTTGTAGTGACAGTCAGCGAGAGTGGGGTCGCCGCGCAGCGCGGCCCGATATGTCTCCATCGCATCCAGGTTGCGATCCATGTCGTCGAGCAGCACGCCGAGGTTGTAGAGCAGCAGCGGATCACTGCCGCAGGCTTTCATCGCCTCGCGGTAGACCTGCTCGGCCCTTGCAAGACGCCCGGCTTCATGCATGAGCCGGCCGAGATTGATGCGCGCATCCAGGCGCGACGGGTCAGCGCTCACGGCCTTCTCGTACGCTTTGATCGCGGCTTCCGCGTTCTCGTGCTCCAGCACGACGCCCCTGGCGAACCAATCCTCCGCGTTCGCCGCCGGCGATGCCGGCTTGCGTTCGATCACGCTCAGTGAACCGTCGGCGGGGTCGCCGTCGAACGCCAGGAGATACTGTCCGGATTCCACCTGCCAGCGGCTAGCGCCTTCCCTGACCACGACGCGGTCGCCCACCGCGCAGATGCTCAGCCCGGACAGCGGTATGGTATCGGGGAGATGCCGGCGCAACTGTTCGACCGACCGGGTGATCCGCCGGCGCGGCACATTGGCGGCGACCAGCGTCTGGGCGGTGCGCAGGACGATCAGATCCTCAAAGGAAAACAGCCAGGTCCTGCGCGGCCCGCGCGCGGGGGATACGAAGCCGGCCGCGATCAGCGACCGAATCGTGCTGCGCGACAGGCGCAGCAGCATTTCGACGTCGCGCACGCCATACTGATGCATGACAGACTCTTGCCAGGCTTGGGCTATTTCTTGGCGCCCCTGCGCGCAGCCGGCTCGGCAGCCTGCGCGCGCTTGGGCGGCTTACGCGTGGCAGCTCGTGTTTCTGCCTGCGGCGCTCGCGCCCTGGCGGGCACCTTCTTCTCGAGGCTGGCGCGCAGCGCTTCCATCAGATCGATGACCTGCGCGCCGCCCTCGGGCTCCTCGGCCAGGGTGATCTCCTGGCCCTCGACCTTCTTCTGCACCCCCGCCTCGACGCGGGCGCGCACCTCGTCGGTGTATGCACCGGGATCGAACTTGTCGGAGGCCTGCTGCTCGATCAACTGCTCCGCGAGTTTGAGCTCGGCGTCCTTCACCTCGGTCTTCGGGATCTCGATGTCCTTGATCGACCTGACCTCGGCGGCGTAAAGCAGCTGCTGCATGATGAGACCATCTTCGACCGGACGGATCATCACGATGTACTGCTTGCCGCGCGCCGCCCAGCGGCCGAGCGCGCAGCGCTTCGATTCGCGCAGCGCCCGGGTGAAGAGCGCGTAGGGCTTGGCGCCGCCCTTGTCCGGCGCGAGGTAGTAGGCCTTGTCGAAGTACACCGGATCGATCGCCTCGATCGGCACGAATTCGGTGATCTCGGCGCTGTGCGTACCCGCCTCTTCGAGCGCCTTCAGCTCCTCGGGCGTGAACATCACGTACTGGTCCTTGGCGAATTCATAACCCTTCACGATGTCCTCGCGCGGCACCGGCACTTCCTCCTTCAAGCAGACATACTGCTGCTTGAGGCGCGAGCCGCAGCCCTTGTGCAGGAGATTGAAGGAGATCGTGCGGCTCGCCTCGGTGGCGGAATAAAGCTTCACCGGAATGGACACGAGTCCGAACGAAATGGTCAACGAGCCAATCGATCGTGCAGCCATGTTTTACCTCCGATTCCGTCAGAGTTTGTGAAAAAACCTACTGCGCTCAGGATCTCGCGTTCCGGCGGTGCTCGGAATCCTCATGTATTTCAACATACATTCCGGTTCCTGCGCTCCGGCGGAACTCGACCTCCCTTCGCTCGCGACGGTTTTTTCACAAACCGTCAGGCCTTGGCGCGCTTCAGCGCCCGCTCAAGGCTTTGTTTGCGGGCCAGGGCGTCGCGCCAGCGATCGCCCGTCTCCATCAGGCGCTGCGCCGCGCTCGTGATCCGGAAATCGAGCGGATGTGCGCCTGCAAGTTCCTCCCAGCTCAGCGGCATCGACACCGGCGCCCCAGGCTCGCCTCTGGGCGAGTAGGCGACGTTCAGGGTCTTGCCGCGAACGTTCATATTGTAGTCCATAAATATCTTTCCCGTCCGCCTGAGCACGCTCCACTCCAGGGTGATGTCCTTGGGGTGCAGGTGCATCAGGTGGCGGCCGACCAGCTCCGACACATGGCGCGCGGCGTTGAAATCGAGCGTTCGCCGGATCGGCACGAACACGTGGAGGCCGGTCTTTCCCGAGGTCTTGACGATGGGCTCGAGCGACATGGTCTGCAGGAGTTCGCGCAGCCGGAACGCCACCTCTTTGCCCTTCTCGAAAGCGACCGTGTTCAGTTCGGGTTCCGCGCCCTTCGCTTCCTTGCCGGAATAGATGTAGGGATCGATGTCGAACACCACGTAGTCCGGATAGTTGAGCACCGAGGCCTCCAGCGCCTCGAGCGAGGAGGCGTAGTCGGTGCTTTTTGATGCCGCGTCGGGTCCGGGCTTCGCGCGCGAATGCCAGACATGGAATTCAAGCGTTCCGGACTGTGCGAGCCACAGCAGCGTCGGCAGGTTGCTGCACAGCAGGTATTCGTGGCTTTCATCCTTATGGCCCGAAAACACGGTAATGATCTCGACGAACTCCGGCCGCTCCTGCTCCCAGTGCTTCTGAAAGAAACGCTGCTTCTTGATGCCATCCGGCATGCGGATCATGGTGAGCGGCCGATCGGCGAGATGCGGCAGGATGTAGGGCGATACCTGCGCGAAGTAGCGCAGCAGGTCGCGCTTGGTCAGCGCCGGCTGCTGCAGCGCCGGATCGGCGGGCCAGTAGACACGATCGAGGTGCGTGAGGTGGATCCGGTGCGGGCCCACCGCGAGCGGGAAGGCGGTTTTCCTGTTTTCGAGTTGTGCCAGGATCTCCTCGACCTCGCCGCCGGCGCGGGAGTCGGCACGCGGACCCGCCAACGCTCGGGCGGGCTTGGCGCGCCGCACCGATTTCGCATCGACGTCATCGCGCAACCGCAGGAATACCGGTGCGCGCAGCGAGCCGTCCTCGGTCCAGCTCTGAAAGCTCACTTCGGCGACGGCCAGGGGCTCGACCCAGATTGCCGGACCATTCAGCTCCGGCTTTTTGGCGAAGGGGCAGGTCTTCCGTTGCAGGCCATCCAGCCGCGCCTTGACCTGCGCGAGCGTCTTGTCGTCAAAACCGGACCCGACATGCGAGGCGTAGTGCAGCTTGGCTTTGGTCCAGTAGCCGAGCAGGAGGGCGCCGAGCGGCTCACGCGAGCCTTTGCCTTTCGTGTAGCCGCCGACGACGAAATCGGCGCTGCGTGTGGGCTTGATCTTCAGCCACGACGCCGATCGCCGGCCGGCCTCGTAGCGGCTGTCCTTGCGCTTGCCGATCACGCCCTCGAAGCCGCTGGCGAGCGCCGCCTTGTGCATTGCAATCCCGTCTTCCGATGCGTGCACGAGCTGTACAAGGGGCGTTGACAGCAGGCATTGCGCGATATAGCGACGCCGGTCCCGGTACGGCGCCTTGCGCAGGTCAATGCCTGCGAAATACAGCAGGTCGAAACAGTAGAACACCGCGGGCACGTTCCGGTCCGCCGTTGCAATCTCCCGTTCAGTCTTCAACTGCACGCGGTTCTGCAGCGCGTTAAACGAGGGCCTGCCGCTCGCATCGAACGCCACGATCTCGCCATCCAGGATCATGCCCCTTACGGCCTGTTTGCCGAACTCCGCGGCGAGGGCCGGAAAGCTGCCGGACAAATCGAGCCCGCGCCGCGAACGCAGCTTCACGCCATGCTCGTCGATAAAGGCGAGCACCCGATAGCCGTCGAGCTTGGGCTCCCACATCCAGTCAGCCTTGTTGAAGGGCGCGTCGGCGACTTCCGCGAGCATCGGCGCGAGCTTTTCCGGCATCGCCTCGGCCTCGCCGGCCGGGACGAGCAGCGCGGCGGGGATCCGATGCGCGGGAACGACCTTGAGATCTTCTACCGCGACGCCGGAGAGTACCGAGCGGTTCTTCTGCGTGACATCGTCCTGGGAGGTGAACCGGTCCTTGTGCTTGATCAGGAGCCAGGTCTTTTTGTCCTTGGTGCGCACCAGCGCGAAGGAGCCTTTGAGCTTCTCGCCGCGCAGCTGGATGCTGAGCTTGCCTTGCTCCACCCCTGCCCGGACCTGCCGCTCAGCCTGCTTGCGATCGTGAAACCAGGTCTGGCCGCCTTCGTCGGGAGAGTAGACGCCGCAATCCCAGACGATCACTTCGCCTGCGCCGTATTGTCCGGGCGGGATCACGCCCTCGAACGAGCCGTAGTCGTAGGGATGATCCTCCACGTGCACGGCGAGGCGCTTTTCGCCGGGATCGAGCGACGGCCCCTTGGGAACCGCCCAGGATTTGAGCACGCCGTCGCATTCGAGCCGGAAGTCGTAGTGCAGCCGGCGGGCCGAATGCTGCTGGACAACGAACAGCAGCGGCCCGCCACGCCCCTCGGCCAGCGCTGGGGCAGGTTCGGGCGTTGTCTTGAAGCTCCGCTTGGCGGAGTATTCGCTGAGCTTGCTTTTCGTCATGCCGTATTCTAAGAAGTTGAGCAGAACCGAGTAAAAACAAGGCCGTACATATTATGACAGCCTCAAAGATCTTCGCAGGTGCTAGCGGCTACTCCTACAAGGAATGGAAGAGCGGCTTCTATCCCGAGGACATCAAGCCGGATGCCATGCTGGCGTATTACGCCGAACGACTGCCGACGGTGGAGATCAATAACACCTTCTATCGCATGCCGAAGAAGGATGTGCTCGAGAACTGGGCAAGCTCGACGCCGCAAGACTTCCGCTTTGCGATCAAGGCGTCACGGCGCATCACGCACATGGCGCGGCTCAAGGCGGACGAGGCGGCCGATTCGGTCGCCTATCTCTACAAGACCCTGGCCGCACTGAGCGAGAAGCGCGGCCCGGTGCTGTTTCAGCTGCCGCCGTTCCTGAAGAAGGACCTGCCACGCCTCACGGAGTTTCTTGGCTTACTGCCCAAGGAGCACCGCGCCGCCTTCGAGTTCCGCAACGAGAGCTGGTTTTCCGACGATGTCTACGACGCGCTCAGAAGCACGGGCACGGCGCTGGTGCTCTCCGAACGCGAAGACAACGCGCCGCCGCCTCTGGTGGAAACGGCGCCCTGGGGCTACGTCCGGCTTCGGCTCGAAACCTACTCGGACGCCGATCTAAAGCAGTGGGCGGACCGGCTCGCGGCTACCGCTTGGCGCGAAACGTACGTGTACTTCATGCACGAACCGACGGCGCCGGGGTATGCGCAGGCGCTGATGCGGTTCGGATCGAGCCCCGCATGAAGGTCTACATCGCGCAGTCCGTGTCGATCACCGTTGACGATACCCAGCGCGTCTCCGCTCTATTGCAAACACCAAGGCAGGCGCGCGCCTGCTACGTGCTGGCGCACGGCGCGGGGGCGGGGATGGCGCACCCGTTCATGTCAGCCGTCGCGGCCGGGCTTGCGGAGCGCGGCATCGCCACGCTGCGCTATCAGTTTCCCTACATGGAGCGTGGATCGAAGCGGCCGGACGCGCCCAGGCTTGCCCAGGCCACCGTCCGTGCCGCGGTGGCGGAGGCGTCGCGCCTGGCTCCCGGGCTCGCCCTGTTCGCGGGCGGCAAGTCTTACGGCGGGCGCATGACTTCGCAGGCGCAAGCAGAGTCGCCGTTGTCCGGAGTCCGCGGTCTCGTATTCCTGGGGTTTCCGCTTCATCCGCCGGGGCGGCCGTCGGACGAGCGCGGTAAACACCTTTTCGATGTGCAAATCCCGATGCTGTTTCTGCAGGGAAGCCGTGATGAGTTTGCCGACCTGCAGCTGCTAGAGGCGCTTCTCAAACAGTTCGGCGCGCGTGCAACTCTCAGGGAGTTTGCCGACGCCGATCATTCGTTTCATGTGCCCGCACCCACCGGACGCAAGGATTCGCAAGTCCGGGCCGCAATGTTGGACGCATTCGTGGACTGGATCAAAAGGCTGATCTCACCGCATAACTCGGTAGTGCACCAATGAACGAGAAACCGCACCTCAAGGTATTCATCGCGACTGGCGAATCCTCATGCGATGAGTGCAGGGAGCCGCTGGGAAGCAGCGCATGGATCACCCTCGCCGGGGAACGTGGTGCGCAGTGCCTTGCCTGCGCTGACCTTGATCATCTCGTCTTCCAGCGGCCTGGGGAGGCGACTCTGACCCGTCGCGCGCGTAAGTACTCCACGCTCTCTGCTGTTGTCCTCAAGTGGAGCCGCGCCCGAAACCGCTATGAGCGACAAGGCGTTCTGGTCGAGGAATCGGCACTGATAAAGGCCGAAGCGGACTGCCTCGCCGATGGTGAAGCGCGTTCGCGCCGTCGTGAGCGCGAGGCTAAGCGCCGTGCGAAAGTCGACCAAGATTACGTCGAGCGTTTTGCACGACGTGTGCGCGAGATGTTTTCTGACTGCCCTGCCGGTACCGAGCGCGTGGTCGCGGAGCACGCCTGTCTCCGGTACAGCGGCCGGGTGGGCCGATCTGCCGCAGCGAAGGCTCTCGACGAAAAGGCTGTGCGGTTGGCTGTCATCGCACATGTCCGCCACGACAAGACTTCCTACGACAAGCTGCTCGCAGAAGGTTGTGAGCGGCACGAAGCCCGCCGGCAGGTCGAGATTCAAGTTCGTTCCGTCCTTGCTGCCTGGGAGCGGTCCCTGATCCGTGGGCAAGAAACAAGCGCGCGGTCCAAGAGCAAGTTGAATGAAGGTGGCTGCGGATAAAGCCACGGGCATCGGGGACTCCTTCAAAGTCTCCTCTGTTCGGGCAAGCCAATGTTGCCGTGGCAAGTTGGGCGGTGGCTCAATGCAAATGGCCCATCTTGCCCGTCCTGTAGTCGCTTACTGCCTGCACGAGCTCTTCTTGGATATTCATCACAAAGGGACCTTCTCTTGCCACCGGCTCGTCGATCGGCTTGCCATTGAGCGCCAATATAGTAGGTCTTCTTTGGCTTCGATTGAAACGCGCTCCCCCTGAGTGCCGAACAAAGCCAACTCGGCTCCTTTTACGGAATGCGAGCCATTCAAGACAATGTTCCCTTTCAGCAGGAACACCCCCGCGTTATACCCAGTAGGCAGCGTAAGCTCGGTGGCATGGCCGGCCTTCAGTCGCAGGTCATACAGATGGATCGGAGTGAAGGTCCTGGCCGGTCCCTTGATGGCGCGGAATTCACCGGCGATCACCCGGACATGGCCGCTATCCTCGGGTAGATCGATGACGGGGATCCGTTCTTTCAGCAGGGTTTGATAGCGAGGCGGCGACATTTTAAGGGCCCTGGGGAGGTTGACCCATAATTGAACCATCTCCAATGTACCCCCTCTCTTCGCGAATTCCCTTTCATGCATCTCTTCGTGCACAACGCCCGAAGCCGCCGTCATCCATTGCACATCCCCGGGGCCGATGGTGCCGTGATTCCCGGCGGAATCCCGGTGCGCCAATGTCCCCTGATAAACGATGCTCACCGTTTCAAAGCCGCGGTGGGGGTGTTCGCCCACGCCATGCGGCGTGTCGGTGGGAGAGACATCGGTTGGGCCCGCATAGTCCAGCAAGAGAAAAGGACTGATTCGTTGGCCCAAGTCGTTACTCGGGAAAAGATTGCGGACGTGAAAACCATTGCCCACCCAACGCGTAGAGGCGCTCTGGTACACGTGTTGGACTTGTTTGACGTTTTCCATATTCACCTCCTGACAGGGTACCTCGACGCCCGCCGCAGGTACGCCGGCAAGCATCCGATGGAACAGGACTCGAAGCCTTAGTTTCTTACGAGATTGCCGGTAATTCCTTTCACGCCTGTTAGATCGCCGCGGTTCCGACTCATCTTCGATCATGGGCGACGCTAGGCAGCGCGAAGGATCGGTTCTCGGGCTTGACTTCAATCATCTGCCTGACGGCGGTTTGAAATCGACCGCAGGAAGCGCATCCATAGAGTTCAGGTGGATGAAACGGTCCAGAGAGCCCGACCGCTTACCGAGGCGAGTGCGGCGGCACCGTTCAGGATCCCCGATGCGATCGGGCCGGCCAGGCGTTCGAGGCTAGGTTCGCTGCGCCGCCGGTGCTCTTTTTGCCGCGCGCGACCGAGTCGCTTTTGAGACCGGACGGGCTTTCGTTACCGAGGGCGTTGTGACCGCCGGGATCCGTCTCGCGTTGCTCCCCCGCACCCGGTACCCCGCCTTCTTATCACGCTCTATCAGCTTCGCTTCCCGAAGCTGCACATAAGCCCGCCTCACCGTTTCCGGGCTGATACCGCGTTGCTCACCGAGCGAGCGGGTCGAGGGCAGCGCCGCGCCCGGTTTAAGCTTACCGCTTCTGATGAAATCGCTTATCTGCTGCACCACTTGCGCCTTGAGTGGATCGTCAGTGTTGCGCTTGAGCCGAATCGGAAGTTTTGCCACACCGCCTCCTTTCGAATGGTTCGTCTGTTAGTCGTCGGGAGATTATGCGAGCGTATCGCCATTGAATCAATGCGGAGTGATTCCGCGCCGAGGCGATTTTTGGCTCCTCGGCAGAATCTATGGGAATTCGGTTAACTCCCTCTCCCTCCGGGAGAGACCACCTGGCCGCGCGGTGGCCGCGAATTGCGCCCCGGAACCTCGTCGCACCGCCCAGGCTCCCGACGCCCCCAGCTATCCCCGGAGGCCAGTACTCTTTCACCCTAGGAGGCCAGGCTTTACTATCTTCTTTCAGACTCATCTTTGAATTAGCAAATACTGGGCTCGTCGGGGCGCGCGGCGTGGTAGTGTAAGAGACTCAGGTGGGTCCAACGCTCCTTGAGGCAGGCTTCCGCGGTGTCGGTGCTGGGCAGCGCACAGGCTTCGTTCACCATCAGGCCCTCACCCAGGCCGACGTGCGTGGCGATTGCCTATGATTGCCGGAAACCAAGGACGGAGACCGCATCTGAGCGTTCAGACCAAGCGTGCGGCGTTAGAGCGGGTGTTCGATTGTTTTGGGCCGGCCGGGTTTGAGCTTTTAGCCTGTCATAGGCCAGCGTATAATCATGAGAGTCTGGGATTTTCCAGGCAGCAATCGAAATCAAGGAGGAAAGCCAGGCGCGGGGGTGAGTACCCGAGCGCCAGCGAAGCTGGCCGCGCCGAAGGCTCGCCTGCTTGGCGCCCCGAGGACGGAACGATGACTACGATCATCTTCGATACGCTACAGGTTGTCCGCCGGCCGATCTGCGGGAGGTTGAGCAGCGGCTGAAGGCATGGGTCGCCAGCATGCTGTTTTTACAAGCCGGGCTCGTCGCCGCGCTGGTGAAGCTGCTGTGAGCGCCGACCACGTGCTCGATCAACTGCGCCTGATCCGCGCCGAGAATGAGAAGCGCGACCGCGAGCTCGCCTTGATGCGAGCCGAGTTTGTCGTGTTTCGATCGCAGCTCGACGTATTCCGGACGTACCTAGAAACAATAGTCAGCGTGCTAGGCACGCACACCGACACTCTGCAGGAGATCAACGAGCGGCTGCTGGGATTGCAGCGCCAGCGCGAGGGCGAGGACTAAATGTCCGATTATCTCGCTCTTGCCATCGTTGCCGTATTAGTGGCAGCCATCATTGCGTTAGACCTGTGGGATAAACACAAAGCCGGGCGATGACAGAGGTCGCTAAGCGTGTAGGCCCTCCAATTCGCTGTTGGTGGGCCGTGCAGGAGTCGAACCTGCGACCAACGGATTAAAAGTCCGCTGCTCTACCGACTGAGCTAACGGCCCGTGTATCGAGCGGAGGAGATGATACCGAATACGCAACGGAGAAAAAAGCGAACGACGGGTTCATAGATCTCTGCAGCGAGGCCGGCGGGCCGGCGCCGCCGCGCTGGACGCTCTTGATTTTTCAGCCGTAGCCGTTATGTTGGTATAATGGAGCCACAAGACGAGTAGTTTCTCATGCCTTTCTATGAGTATGAATGCGCCGATTGCGGCCAGCGTGTTGAGGTCTTACAGAAGATCAGTGATGAGCCGCTCTCGCAATGTCCCACCTGTAATGCTCAAAGCTTAAGAAGATTGGTTTCGGCGGCCGGATTCCGGCTCAAGGGATCGGGCTGGTACGCCACGGACTTCAAGAACAAGGGCACGCAAGCCGGCGAAAAAGGGGAGGATAAGACCGAAAAAGCCGCTGCTTTAAAAGAGGAGACCGGAAGCGGGTCCAGCACGAGTGCCTCGGTCGAATCGAAATCGCCGACCACAACGGCCGATTAATAGCGACCGCACACTCGTTTGTCTTTAACAGCTCTCGAGGGTTTGATCAGCCCGCATTGCACTCGTCTGAACTAGCCCGAACCGTTGCCGTTTTCGTTTTGAAGCGGGCGTTGGGGTGCGGCCCTATTGACACCGCGGCCCCAATGAACGGTACCATTGCCGTTTTCGTTGCAAAGCGAGCGTCGGGGGTACGGTGCGCAGTCACTACTGCGGGCAATTGAATCTTGCGCATATAGACAAAGAGGTCGAGGTTTGCGGGTGGGTGCACCATCAGCGTGACCACGGCGGTGTGATTTTTATCGATCTTCGCGACCGCGAAGGGCTCGTCCAAATCGTCTTTGACCCGAGTACCCCCGCAAGCTTTAGCGTCGCCGAGCGTGTCCGTAGCGAGTATGTCTTGGGGGTGAAGGGCCGCGTGCGGCCGCGACCCCCCGGCACCGAGAATCCCAGCTTGAGCACCGGGGCCGTGGAAATCCTCGCGCAGGCCATACAAATCCTCAATAGCGCCGAGACGCCGCCGTTCCAGCTCGAGGAAGAGGGCGTCCATGAGGAATCGCGGCTCCGGTTTCGCTATATGGATCTACGGCGTCCCACGATGCAGCGGAACCTCCGCTTGCGCGCCCAGGTCTGCCGCATTCTGCGGTGCTTCCTCGACGAGCATGGTTTCCTGGAAATCGAGACCCCGATGCTGACGCGGGCTACCCCGGAAGGGGCGCGCGATTACCTGGTCCCAAGTCGCACCCATCCCGGAAAGTTCTTCGCACTCCCGCAATCCCCACAACTTTTCAAACAGTTGCTTATGATGTCGGGCATGGATCGTTATTACCAGATCGTGCGCTGCTTCCGCGACGAGGACCTGCGCGCCGACCGTCAACCGGAGTTTACACAGATCGATATCGAGACCTCCTTCATGGACGAGACCGCGATCACCGCGCTCATGGAGGAGATGATTAGGAAACTGTTTAAAGACGCCCTCGGCGTAGCGCTTCCCGCCGAGTTCCCGCGCGTGAGCTACCATGAGGCGATGCGCCGCTTTGGAACCGACCGGCCCGATCTACGCGTCCCCCTGGAGCTGGTCGATGTGGGCGATCTCGTTAAGTCGGTCGAACTCAAGGTTTTCTCCGCTCCGGCGAATCGATCGAGCGGCCGCGTGGCCGCCCTGCGGGCGCCGCACGGAGGGGAACTGACGCGTAAGACGATCGACGGCTACGCGGATTTCGTGGCCATCTACGGAGCGAAAGGCCTCGCTTATATCAAGATCAACGAGCGCGAACGCGGCCGCGACGGGTTGCAATCGCCGATCTTGAAATTTCTCCCCGATGAGGTCATTCATGGCATCCTCGATCGCATACGGGCGGAGAATGGCGATCTCGTTTTCTTCGGCGCCGATGAAGCCAAGATCGTGAATGAAGCGCTGGGCGCCTTGCGCTTAAAGCTCGGACAGGATTTATCCGTCGCCGTGAGTGACTGGAAACCGCTGTGGGTGGTTGACTTCCCGATGTTCGAGTGGAACCAGGAAGAGCAACGCTGGGAAGCGTTGCATCATCCTTTCACCGCGCCCAGGATCGGCGAGGCGTCGCAATTGGAGACCTTGCCGGGCGATTGTCTGTCCCGCGCCTACGACCTGGTCTTGAACGGCACCGAGATCGGAGGCGGATCCGTCCGTATCCACCGCCGCGAGGTGCAACAAGCGGTGTTCCGGCTGCTCGGGATAGCTGAGGAGGAAGCGCAAGAGAGATTTGGCTTTCTCCTCGAAGCACTGCGTTTTGGGTGTCCGCCCCACGGAGGGATCGCGTTCGGCTTGGATCGCCTGGTCATGCTGATGGCGGGCGCCTCCTCGATCCGAGATGTCATCGCCTTCCCGAAGACGCAATCGGCTGCCTGTCCGCTCACGGCCGCTCCCGCGGCTGTCCCCGATGCGCAACTGCGTGAGTTATCGATTGCCGTGCGGGGTACGGCGCGCGGTGATTAGCGTGGTATGCACCAAATCTACGACTATCCTCACCCCGCGCTCACCACCGGCGTCGTGCTGTTCATCATCCAGGTTCACAAGCTGCGAATACTACTCGGTGGAATTAATCACGTAGTTTGCGTGTCAAATAACAGAGCGGCGCGCCGGTACGCAATATTATCGAGTTTCCGCTAGAATCCTAGAGATATGATCAGTTTTAGTCCGATTCGAGAGCGCCACCCGGTCGAAACACGTTCGTACGAGGTGCCGGAAACGGTGACCGAGCAGCTCGACGCGGAGGAACGCGCGCGTCTGGTGGGCACGATTAAGCGCCTGCTGAGCGACAGAAAAGCGGTGATCGTTGCGCATTATTACACCGACTCGGCGCTGCAGCAGCTCGCCGACGAGACGGGAGGTCATGTTTCCGACTCCCTGGATATGGCCCGTTTCGGTTATGAGCACCCAGCAT
>JALZJW010000090.1 GCA_030859565.1 Pseudomonadota bacterium | reverse complement strand
GCATGGAACCGCTCGGCGAAGGTCTTAATGGAGGAGAAGCGCGCATAGCGGCCACACACGGGTTAAGCGAGCACGTCCTTCAAGGCCTTGAGCGGCAGCGCGCGAATGACTTTCCGCGCAGGCTTCGCCTTGATCATAATATCCTCGCCGGTTAGCGGATTGCGTCCTTTCCGCGCCTTGGTCGCCGGTCTCTCGACTCGCCTTAGCTTGACCGCCAGTTCGGGCACGACGAACTCTCCGGAGCCTCCCTTTTTCAGATGACAGCGGGCACAGCTCGCTAGGGCTTCCAACACCGCTTTGACCTGTGCTTTCGTGAGCTTCGACGTCTCGGAACGAACACAGGAATCCCTAGCCGACGTTCGATGATGCCAACCATCCGGCAGTTATATGCGACACCGCCCGTGAGCACTAGCGCACGCATGCCTGTAGCCAACAATAAGACTTCAACGCGATTGGCCACAAACATCTCCAATTCCCGCTGCACGAATGCTGCGGCGTCGAGGTGGTCTTGATGATGTCGATGGTGTGGTGCGCAGGGCGGCGCGATGGCAATCCCGTGGCGTTGAAAAAAAGACACCACTGAGTCTCCGGGCCGTTCGACGTTAGGATCGAGATCTACGCGGACTACGCCCTCCTTTGCTGAGATTAGCTGCAGGTGCCTGAAGCGCTCAGCATTGCCATATCCCGCGAGTGCCATTGTCTTGCCAGAGTATTGATGTGAAAGAAACCCGCAGTAGTAGTTGAACCTCCTAAATGTCTCGCCGAGACTGACATCATCCTTCCCGTAAAGATCTCGAGTCAGGAGATCGACCCCGTTCGGACCGCCAAGATAGTAGCTACACCGTTCCATAGAATTCGGAAAAGGCGTTGGAGTCCGCTGTGGCCCCAAGACCATTCCTTCGTTGTCCAAAACAACAACCAGCGCTTCCCCAAACGGCGAGTGCCGAAATCCATAGAGAGCATGGAGTTCGTGGTGCGACGGAGGCATTTCGATACGCTCCCGCACGGGTTCCAGTTCAGGCGCTTGCCGGACAATATGGTCCGGGCTAAGCGGCCTCGTCTCCCCGTAGCTGGCAAACGAGAGTCCATCTAGGTCGACAATCGTCTTCCCCATTGCATTAAGACCACGGGATAGTGATCTACGAAACCCGCCCGAGTATTTCCGGCGAGTAACCCGCTCCTCTGGAAGCACGAAACGAAGTGCCCCATCCTGCCATATTGCAACGCCACCGTCCACGGGATCTACGCCCGTGGCTGTCCATTCAACGAGCGCTCCAACGACAATCATGGGCTGTTAGCTTCCTCAGATCTTCTGTTCTACGCCGATCGATTGCAATTTGTACCGCTCCGTACCGTAAAGATCACTCTTTGCACTCCAAGACATACGAGTCGCACAATGCGGGAAGACCCAAAAATGCTCGTTTCGTATTTGACTACCTACCCCGCATCCCAACGTATGATACTTCGTCCAGATAGGTAGTGCATGGCTCAGAAATGCACGCCTGCCCTGACGGGTCGCGATGTCGCGACGTGTTCAACGTCGACGAAAGAGCTCTTTTATCGACTCGCCCAGCGAGTCGGATTGCCTGGATTCACGGTTGCGGGTACGTGGCGGTTGCAAGGGACTTATATTCAGAGCTGGATCCAGCACTGGAAGAAGTTTTCGACCAAACGAGTGTCAAAAGTCGTGTATGAGACGCGATAGGAAGTCACGGCCAAAAATTTTGGGCAGAGAGTCTCCTCTTCCTGCAGAGAGCTCACCTTCAGTCTTTGGCTTCACCAACCACGAATGCCCGGCTGGTACATAATTTACTGCGGAAATTGCGGCGCAGAGTTCCACGCTCATGAAGATTGGGAGAGTCCTCCGCGTTTCTGTAAGCCATGCAAAGCAGAGAGCGCGGCCCAATGGTATGAAGTTCGGTGTCAGGAGTGTAGTGCGTCCATCAGTGTGCATCGTGACTGGGACAATCCTCCGCGTATCTGCAAGTGATGTAAGGAGACCAAAGCAGCTCAATAGTACGAAATACGGTGTGCTGATTGCGGGTGTGCCATGCGGGTTCATCGTGATTGGCAGCCCGCTCCGCGAGTCTGTAATGTTTGCATGGACAAGCGTGCGGCGAAGTGGTACGAAATACGCTGCGGTGAGTGTGGTGGGGCTATTAAGGTTCATTGTGACTGGGACTCCCCTCCACAGATGTGTAAGTCGTGCAAAGCTAAACATGATGCTCTTTGGTACGAAAAGCCGTGCAGACATTGTGGCCGTTCGATCAAGATAAACCGGAAATGGCCTTCACCACCGGATTATCACGAAGAATGCTCGTGGCTTGAAAAACCCTGCTGCATCTGCAAGCGGTCAACAAAAGTTCACCGGGTCTGGACTAAGCCGCCACGGTCACACAAGCAGTGCTTGGCTGCATTTGCACCGAAGCAGGTGCGTAAGCTCCCCCGTCAAGTAGACAGTTCTAAACTGGAGTTACCGCGGCGATCAGGCGCTCGCGGAAACGCGCCGGCGGCAGGCTTCCCAGCGCGTCGTGCGGTCTGACTTCGTTGTAGCGCTCGAGCCACTCAATTGTGATCTGCCGAACTTCGGCGAGCGCGTCGAACAGGTAGGCACTCAGCACTTCCTCCCGGTACGTGCGATTGAATCGTAAGCTCCCCTTCCTGGTAGACAGCATGAACTGGACCGCGTACTGTCCAAAAACTCGATCGACGCCAGATCGGCAGGGCACCGACTTTTTTTGGGTGTAGGAGGTCTGGGTCTGATGACCGACTACACCATGATGTGGGTTTGATGCCCTTGGTCGTCGAGGGCGTTGCACATCGTCTTGCCGTCGATAGCAAGACTTTTCGTCGGTATCACCGGGCGAGGGGTGCAGGGTGGATATGGTATCGAAAGGGCTGGGGCGCGCACCCGATCGCAGAGCGTGAGAACCCCCGGATAAATCGTGAAGACCCAAATGAAGGTAAAGACGCTCTCGGCGGGGATGGTTGTCACCCACCAGGTAAACCACGAATGCCGTTATCTGTTGCTGCGCGCGTACAACTACTGGGACTTCCCCAAGGGGATCGTCGAGCCCACGGAAGACCCGTTTGAGGCGGCGCGGCGCGAGGTGGAGGAAGAGACCTCGCTCAGGAACCTCGACTTTCCGTGGGGCCAAGTGTTTCGCGAGACGGAGCCCTACGGCGCCGGCAAGGTGGCACGGTACTATCTCGCTGCGACGCAAGAGGTAGCCGTGACCTTAATATCGCTGGCTACACTATGGCGAGGCCCGGGCGCTCTTGTCTGCGCGGCTCACGTCCTGGACGAGCGCGGTCAGACAGAGCCGCAAAGGGCGGATCGAGCAGTTCCTCTAGATCCTGGAACTGCGCGCACGTCTCCGGCGGCACCTCTTGCAGCTTAATTCTCGGACCCATAGGTTCACTTCCTTTGAACCGTCTTCGCCCATACTGAAGGGGTTCACCGATCACCTACTAAAATGTGTGACATTCGACGCCTATCATTGCTCCTAGGTTATTGATTCATAACGGTCGTATAGTGTTTCTTATGTCACAACGCGAAAGCCATAACTGTTTGATTTATATACTTATAGTACGAGAACGAGCAACGGGCTTCGAACCAGGGGTCGGGGGTTCGAGTCCCTCCGGGCGCGCCAAATAAATCAATAAGCTATGAAATAATAGCACCTGTCTGTATTCTCCATTGCTACTATATTGCTACCCACGGTAGCCGCAGTACCCGCTTTTTGCTAAACGGATCAGCCGGCGAGCATGCGTACTTAACGCGAGCTCCTACCGCCGAGCGGCGGGATGTTATGCGCGGGAGTGGGGCAGAGCGAACTCATCCAGGCACACCAGACCTTGCTCGCCCTCATTTCAACCGCCAATGAAGCGTGAATTTTGTGGGGATCTATCAGCGTTCGCGCTCACCCGCCGCCGGAGCGCGAGCGGCACGGCGATGCGGCGGCTTGTTAGCCGTCAAACGATTGACCTCCCTGATAACTTGTACAACCCTTTCTATGAACCCGTGGGTGTCAAGAAAGTAGTTTGGGTATGCACGCCTCAGTAGTTCGTTCGGACCCGCTGATACGAGCACCACTTCTAATGGTTCGCCGCTTTTCGCACGGTTCTCCGCGGCAGCATACGCAGCGGTCGCGTCCTCGAGTGCCGTCTTCGCGAAGGGGCGGATGTACTCTCTTGTTCTGCGAGTCGAGAATCACAAGGTGGTAGCTCCACGGGTCTTTTCTCAGTGGTGATCGCACCGACCGCAAGGCTGAATCCGCGGAGTTGCTCAAGAACCCGAAGTTTACTCTCCGCGTTGGCGACCTCTACAAATGTGCTGCGTCGATCAAGTTGTTCGTATCCTGGTACCAGCGGCGACCGTTCGAGGTGCGCGAAGGCGGAACCAACAACCTCGAAGAACTCGAGCCAACGCCGCGCGCCTTCTCGGGCCTTTAGCGAACCCGTGGCGCAGCCCTTTCGCGGTTGCGCATTGACCCCCGTCGATACCCGCCTCCCGTAGCACCCGTTTGATGAGCCGCCAGGCGGTCGTACGTGACCAAGGCCAGAGCCGCTGGCGCCTGCCGCGGGCCTTCGCGGCCTGCGCCGCGCGAACACCATGCACGAGGTCGAGCTCCTTGAGGAATATGTCCGGTACGGGGACCGAGCGATAGACGCCGTTGCGCCGCTTCTTGAGCGATTCGATCACGATCTTCTTTTGTTTGAGATCGACCCGATCGGCGGTGAGCGCAAGCGCCTCGCTGATCCGGCAGCCGGTGTGCAGGAGCATGCCGCAGAAAGTCAGCGCGATCCCTTCCTCCTGATTCGCCACTTCGGCGAATGCCTGGCGCTCGTCCAGGGTCAGGTATTTTCGCTGTCCATCGTCGTCATACAGACTATGAAACCGTTGTATAGGCTTTTGTTTCATTTCGGGCCTCATTTTAGCGTAAAAGAGACCCTTTCAGCGTTGAGAGGCGCGAAAACTGAAACACTACATTGGATAGTGTTACATGCCCCGAAAGCCGCGGGCAGCCCTCGGTTATCGAGGTATCGGCTGAGGTGCGCGAAGTCGTTACCGCGGTTCGTAGTACGCGCGGTCAAAGGGCCGCGAAATCGGTTAAGGTTCGCCTGCATGAAATAGAAAGTGCGGGGAGTCGTCCACCCAGATCGAAGGGTAGAATCCCTGCCGTTGCACTTCGTCGTACTTCGCCTGTCGGCTCGTGTAAACGATCGTGTCAACCCTTGAGCCAAGTAATTGCTCTATTTCGGCTCCTTCTTGTGGGTAACGCATGGTGGCAATGATTACGGAATGCCCCCTCTGTTTGGCGGCCGCAATAAAGGTTTCCCACAACACCGGATCAGCCGTGTAGGTTTTATCGTAGTCGAGCGCGATCAAGAGTTGAGGTTGAGCCATTACGAAATCCAAAACCTTTTAGTTTTCGCGGCACAAATTAATAAAGTATAAGTGTGCCGTAAGCCGCGTGGTTATTACCTTCTAGGCCACGTTGTCGGGATTGCGGGATAGAACTTTAGAATTTACGGAGCGCCGTGCATGGAACGAGGTGCGGGTGAGGGCAAGACTCCCCGGCTTTATGCAGCAGTAGAAGGCCGAAAGTTCGCAAGCGGTTCCATTCGCGTGCCCGGGGGTTACGATTTCCCCGTGCCCGTACTTCTGCTCAAAGATCCGCAAACCGCGCGAGATTACGAAGTCGCCAACCCGCAGCCGGTCGCGTATAGCGAAGGAGCAATCTACCCGCTGCGCATGCTCCCCAGTCAGGAACCGCTAACCGCTGAGATATTTGGGTTTCTTGCGAAGCGCGCAGGCGCCCGGCTCTATACGGGTACCGTGCCTAAAGCCAATGTGTTAACAGCCCTTGGGATCGCGCCCTTGAGCGACGACGCTCAAGGAATATTTTTCGGGGAGATGGAAGCGGGATCCCCAAGGGAGAACGGAGGACATCGATAATGCCACGACTCAACCCTCAAAGTTATCCGCGGCGTGACGGGCGCTCCCTCGCCCAGGACATCGACGACCGCACAACCCCGACGCTCGCCGATCCGCATGAGGACATCGACAAGGAGATCCCCAAGGACAAGCCCGCCGAACGCCCGCCCCGCAGAGCTCCCGCCCGCTTTTGAGGCTTAAAAAGCCTAAATCCTAAAGATCTCGGCTCGCCCGTTGCTACGTACGGGTAGGGCGCGATCTCCCGGTAAGCGCCCCACGGAACTGTCTGTACGGCAATAGCCCCACGTTCGGCGCACCCGCCAGACGCGGGGATTATCTGAGCCCTAAAAAGGAGCCGACGTCATGCCGCATTTCAAGGAAGTCCTCGCCGCGACCCTCGCCTATGAAGGCGGTTACGTCAATGATCCCTTTGACCGCGGCGGCGAGACCTACCGCGGGATCTCGCGCAAACACCATCCGAATTGGCCTGGCTGGACGCGCATCGACCAGCGCGTTTATTCCCGTGCCAAGCTCGAGGCGGACCCGGCGCTCATTGCCGCGGTCGAGGAATTCTATCGCGCCTATTACTGGGCCCCGATCGGCGGCGAGGACATCGATGACCGGGCGCTCGCCGGTGCGCTCTTCGATTGCGCCGTCAGCCTCGGCGTTACCCGGACGGTCGGATTCCTACAGCGGTCGTTGAATGCGCTTTCGCAAAATGCCTCCCTGAGCGGCTACGTCGAAGTAGATCGAGTCTACGGTCCTGCGAGCGCGCGCGCTTTGAAAACCCAGCTAGCGGCGAAAGGCGCGGCGGCTCTCATCAAAGCGGTCGAGGGGCTGCGTACCGTGCATTACCTCAATCTCATCGACCACGATCCAACACAGGCCCGCTTTGCCTACACATGGCTGGCCCGTGTCGGCCGTCAGGCTGCTTAGGGCGATGGATGAAGAGCAGGACGACGCGCGCACCCTGCCGGTGACGCACCTCTGCCCCATGTTCGGCCAGGAGCACCTCTTAGAGATCAAGTGCTGGTGTCACCCGGGCTATGCGCTTCACTGTGGTGGCTTGATCGTCGTCCACAACGTATTGCATTAACGTTTCGGTTGCTGCGGCCGAGAACCGGGTGGGGCGCGCTGCGCCCTTTTTTAGCAAATCTCCTCCCGTTTCGAGGGCCAAGGTGTTCGTGGGCCGGTTCGACGCGTGGAACGGCGCGGACGTGCGCTGCCCCTCCTCGAGTTCCTGTTGACCGAGCTGTGGGCCAGGCGCGAGCGGGGATTGCTCACCCACGGAGCTTACGCCGCGATCGGCGTCAAGGGCGCCATCGCGACGCGTGCCGAGGCAGAGCTGGAAAGGCTGACACCTGAGCAACGGGAAGCGCTGAGGCGGGTGATGATCCGCCTCGTCACCCCGGCGAAGGCTAGGCCGACACGCGCGCTCGTGCGCAAATCCCGTCAGGCGATGCGGCAGCGGAGGCGGTGGTCCGACTTTTCGCTGATGCGCGGCTGCTTACCACCGGCTTTGACGAGGCGACCGGTCACGAGACGGTGGAGGTGAGCCACGAGGCGCTGATCCGCGAATGGAACACCTGTCGCGGGTGGGTCGATGCCAACCGCGAGTTCCTCCGCACCGTCGAGCGCGTCAAGGATGCGATGCGCGCGTGGGACGAGGAGGAAGCCGACCGACAAGGACTCGCGCCTGCTCGCCCCCGGCCGGCCGCTGGAAGAAGCGCGCGAGCTATTGTCCCGTCCGCACGCGCTGATCGACGACATTCGCCCCTTCATCAAGGCTTCGATTGCCCATGACGACGCCCGCGTGGCCGAGGAACAGCGGCGGATCGAGGCGGAGAAGCAGCGCGAGATCGAACAGGCACGCAAGGGTGCCGCACCCGAGCGCGGTCGCCGACGCGCCGCCGTCGTTGGTCTGGTTGCCGCGCTCGTGCTCCGCTGGTCAACGAAACGATCGGTGCCCTCGGCACGGCCCTGGAGGCTCCGTACTTTACGGCGAAAATCCTCCGCGGTCACGAGAGGGTCGTCAAATCGGCGGCGTCCAGCCCCGATGGCCGGACCATCGTCACCGTTTCCGATGACAAGACCGCCCGGCTGTGGGACGCCGCCACGGGGAAGGAAAGGGCCGTTCTGCGTGGCCATGAAGGCATAGTTACGTCGGCCGTCTATAGCTCCGACGGCAGGATCGTGGTCACCGCGTCCTACGACAAGACCGCCCGCATCTGGGAGGTTGCCACGGGGCGGGAGATCACCGTCCTGCGCGGCCACAAGGATGCGGTTCATCTCGCTGCTTCAGCCCCGACGGTGGGTCCGTGGTCACTACTTCTTACAATGCTTCCGCGATGTTGAGCACGGTAGAGAATGCTGCCCGGCTCTGGGACGCCACCACCGGCAAGGAGATTATCACCCTGCAAGGCCATGACAGTATCGTTGCCTCGGCCACGTTCAGTCCCGATGGCAAGACTTTGGTCACCGCCTCGGCGGATCGCACAGCCCGCGTATGGCAGACGGAAACCCCTTCGCTCGGGGAGCTTATATCAAAGGCCTGCCGGCGTCTGGCGCAGATCGACCAGGCGCCTCAGCACTGTCAGTCCGTAGCTCTGCGCACGGAAGCGAATGCGCCCCGATGAGCACCATGCACGGCTGGCTCCGCTCTCTCAACCGCCGAAAATGGTTCGCCCAAACTTGCATCGCGGCGGGCACTGTATCAAATAGACGAGAGCAATCGGCGATTACAAGCGCGAAGATCTTTGGGCATGAATGACGCCCAATTGATCGGCGGGCCGAAGTGAGCATGCGTTACTAATCGATCCGAGAGTCTCCTTTTGGCCGGTTGGCAACCATCAGCACCCGCTCTTCAGCACTCGGGCCCACTTGCACACGGTCATGATCCACGCCAGGGTCAAGCAACTTGCTGAGAGCTTTCTTTAGGGTGTGAATCGGCAACTGGTCTGATTTTATTGAAGTTGTTGCATGTTCGGTAGCGTGAGCTGACAATTTGTCATGGCGGTAGAGAGGTGAAGGGGCAGTGGTCCTCGTGGATAATTCGTGGTGCATTAAGTCAACGAAATCCGGAGGCTGCCCCGATACAAGTATTTCACACGACCCGAAACGATGCCACAGCTAAGAATGCAGCGATCGAACTACTGCACGAGGCAGTCGCGGAGCTGCGCGCCCGTCGTGGGGCGGAGGAGAACTTCGAAGGCTTTGAACAGGAGTTACACGCCGTATTCATGGACGCCGAGTGCGAGATCCTCGCCGAGGAGCTGGAGCGGCTGGATGTGAACCAGCCACAGCTGCTGATTGACGGGCACGTGCACCATCGGGTGTTACGCAGTTCGGAGACCTACCTGAGCGCGGCGGGTGCGGTGAGTGTGGCGCACCCTGTACCGCCGTGGTCGCGATGGGGCGGTGGTGCCGTTGAAGTTGCGTGCGGGTATGGTGGCTGGTCAGTTCACCCCGCGTGCGGCGCGCCAAGCGCTGTGGGCGGTGGCGCATCTGACCCCGCAGGAGGCCGAAGGGTTGTTTCGGGAAGTGGGCAACATGAGCCCCTCGAAGAGCAGTCTGGATCGGTTGCCGAAGCAGTGCTCGGCGCAGTGGGAAGCGCAACGGGAACACTTCGAGGCGCAGTTGCGCGGGGCGATGGCGATTCCCGAAGCGGCGGTCACGGTGGCGGTGTCGCTCGATGGGGTGATGACGCCGATGAAGGACGGGGCGCGCGCTGCCAAGCGCGACCAGGGTGTTGCCGAAGGCAAGCGCACGAAAGGACCGGCCGGCTATCAAGAAGTGGGCTGTGCGACCTTGAGCTTTCACGATTGTCGAAGGCGAGCGGCTGGGCACGGTGCGCATGGCACGGATGCCGGAGTCAAAGAAAGCGACCGTGAAGACGATGTTAGCGGCGGAGGTAGCGGCCGCACTCCGACAACGCCCGCAGTTGGGGGTGATCAAGCTTGCCGACGGGGCCAAGGACAACTGGACCTTCCTCAGCGATGAACTGCCCGCGGGTGAGGAGATCATCGCCTTCTACCACGCCGCCGAGCATCTCAAGGCAGCGTTTGCAGTGGCCTACGGGGAGAACACCTCGAAGGCGCGCACCCAGTTTGAGACCTATCGACACATCCTGCGCGCGGAGCACGATGGAGTCGAAAAGGTGATCCGCACACTCGCTTATCAGCGCGACCGGCATCCGCGCCGCAAGGTGCTGGCGACCGAGTTCGGCTACTTCCGCCGCAATCGAGCGCGCATGGGCTATGCGGCGGCAAAAGCGCTGGGGTTGCCGATCGGTTCTGGTGTGGTGGAAGCGGCGTGCAAGACGCTGGTGACGCAACGAATGAAACGATCGGGCATGCGTTGGCGGCATGCGGGCGGACAAGCGATCTTGAGCTTGCGCGCTCTCGCGCAGAGCCAGCGCTTCGATCACGGTTGGCGGTTGCTCGCGCAAACCTACCGTGTCCATGTCGCAGCTCCCGATAACGTCGTTGCATTCCCTGGCGCCAGGGTACACTGATGATCAGTTTGAGACCTACACCCTTTCTTTATGTGTCCTCGCGCTCGGTCCACGACGTCCTCCAGGAGCGACGCAAACCCATCGATATCGCCAGCGGCTTTCAGAGCAATACAATTTTTCGCCGCCTGTCGGCATATATGCTGATACGGTAGATACAATCTTCTCACTAGCCGAGTCCGTAGGCTCAAATACGGCGGCGCCGCATCGTAAAAGGTGTCTTTCGCGAATTCCTAAATCAAGCACTGATCGGGGTCTGACTTAGAAATTCGCGACGGACAGGTAGCCATGCGGCGATGGCCATGATGGCAACCGTGGTCATCGTGAACTGCCAACTCGCGCGGCCTTGGATGAAGGGAAGCTTGTTCGTGCGGATGACGTGAACGATCAACGTTTGTGTGATCAGCGACTCGACAAACCAGATCCGGATCCTTTGGCTTCGGTGGCCTAGCATCGTCCGAACCCGGCGGCTGTTTACCGCCACCCGGCCACCAGTTCGCCCTACCCAGCAGTCGCATCGTCGCCGGTACCAGGAAGAGTCGAACAATCACCGCATCAATTGCGATGGCAAGTCCCAAGCCAATCCCGATTTGCCGCATGATCGGAATTGAACTCGTGGCAAAGGATCCGATTACAACTAAAAGCAGTAGAGCGGCCGAAGTAATGATGGCGCCCGTTTTTTGGACGCCGGCCGCCACCGCCTGGGTGTTGTCGCCGGTGCGGTCATATTCCTCCTTGATGCGGCTGAGCAGAAAGGCGGCGTAGTCCATCGATAGGCCGAAGGCGATCGCGAAGATCAAAATCGGCTGGGTCGCATCGATTGAGCCGACCGGGGTAAAGCCAAGCAGGTCAGTAAAGCGTCCGTCTTGGAAAATCCAAACCTGGGCGCCAAAGGCAGCCGACAAAGCCAGAATATTCATGACGATCGCCTTGAGCGGAATGAGCAGACTGCGGAGCATTATCATCAGGAGAATAAACAGCGTCCCCACGATAATCGCCAAGGCATAGGGGATGTATTCGCGCAGGGCCGCCAGCAGGTCGACCAGGGCGGCCGTCTCGCCGCCAACCTCCGCTTCGAACCGCTCCGGGGTCGGCACCTGGCGAATCCGCTTAACCAGATCCTGCGTCTGTTTTGACTGCGAATCGCCGTCGTAATAAACATTAAGCAGGATGTAGGGGCCGCTGGCGTAGCGCTCCTTGGGCTTAAGGGTGCCGGGGTTGACGGCGATCTGGCGGTAGTACTGCTGGTAGCGGGCCACTACCCGCTTCACCCCCGGCTGAGTCCGCAGCCGACTGGCATATTCATGGACCGCCGCGATGTTGGCTGGCTCCATTGCCCGGGACGGTGCCCTAAGGACCACTTGGGTTGGACTACTCTCCCTGCCAAAGTCACGTTCAAGCGTCTTGCTGACTTCCCTCGCTTCGCTGTTAACCGGCAGTGCCCGGACATCGGGTAAGCCGAAATTAGCTCGCAAGAAAGGCAGACCGGCAATGATCAAAGGCACCAGGGTAAGGACAATCACCAGCAGAGGCCACCGCATCGAAAACCGGCTGATCGCCGACCAAGCCATGCCGCCGGCCGGCCGGGTGGCGGCACCGGTCTGAATCGCCTGGTAGGCCCGGCGGCTTCTGCCGAACGAAAGCGCGTTGATCCGGTTGCCGAGCAGAGCAAGCAAAGCCGGCAGCACGGTCAGCGCTCCCACCATCGCTACCGCCACGGCGGCCGCTCCCCCCACGCCCATGCTTTGCAAGAAGTTCAGCGGGAAAACTAACAAACCGAGCAAACTGACCATGACGGTCAGCCCGCTGAAGAAAACCGTTCGGCCAGCCGTCTGCATCGTTTTTCGCAGCGCCTCCTCCACCTTACCGAGCCGCTCGCGGAGCTCTTCGCGGAACCGGCTGACCATGAACAAGCTGTAGTCCACCGCCAAACCAAGTCCCAAAACGGTGATTATGTTAATCGCATATTGGGAGACTTCCATCACCCCGGTCAGCAGCCGGGTGATGACAAAGGCGCCGAGGATGCTGAAGCCACCAAGCAGCAGCGGCAACGAGGCGGCCACGAAGCCTCGGAAGACTACGAGCAACAGCAGAGCCAAAATCGGGAAGGAAAAGGTTTCGATCTTGGCCAGATCCGATTCAACCTGATGTTTTATTTCTTCGTTAACCGCGGCCGGACCGCCCAATTGGATTTGGAGTTCGTCGCTCCGAAACTGAGGACGGAGGCGCTCTACCGCTTTCTGTTGCTCCTGTTCAGTGCCGGCCAGGCTGATGACGGCATAGGTGCTTTTTTGATCCTTGGACACCAGCGACTGCTCACCCGAGGTGTAGTAAGTAGTGACCTGGCGGACCGATGGGTCGGCCGCGACCTCGGACAACGCCACCGTGACGGCCGATTGATAGGTTGGATCGGTAACCTTGGCGTCACCGGAACTAAACAACACCAGCAATGAAGCGTCGGTTTGACCGAGGCGCTCGGTAATGATTCGGCTGGCTTGGTACGAATCGGAGCGAGTGTCGTCGAATCCGCCCTGGGACAAATGATCGAAAACCTTGGTGCCGTAAATTACCCCGGCCAGTACAAACGCCATCCCGGCCAGCAGGATCAACAAGCGGAATCGGTGGGTAAAGTTAGCGAGGGCAGCAAGCATGGGGGTTTTCAAAACGACAGCTCATCATAGTACAGCACCCTGGTTTGTCTTTAGTTTACGGGTGCGCTCTTTTAGAACGATGCTAGAACGATGCTCAAGCGGCCCTCTGGAGCAGGCAGCGGCTCGCGGAGCGGGGTATCGAGTCTCCGCCGTGACTTCTTTGCATTTGACAAAGCGGATCATGCGGCGATTCTGGAATAGGCCCTCCGAAAGTCATGGTCCCAGGTATAGAGCGCACTTCCCATGACTTGGCGTCCCTAAAGGGTGACGCGCCAGCGGCGGGTCGGATACTTCAGGGTTTGCTCTCCATTTATCCTTCGCTGTTTTCTTGGCAGCCCGGATGCCTTGCCGGCCACTTTCGTTTGAGGCTGGAGAACCGTCCGTTGGCCTGCCTGCCGTAGCTTCACGCGTAGGCAGCCGTAGCCCTTTCGGATTCCCGATTGCTCGGAACGCCTCATCGAGCCTGAAGGTTCCTCAGGGCCTGAACGGCCTGGCCATGAATTCCAGTTCCTCGGGGAGAAGCGAGACAGACAGGATTTGAGTACCTGCTTGCGATGTCTACCGCTGGGCACACGAAAAACGAGCTACCCCTGAGGGTGGCTCGTTAGAGGCCTTATCCTTTCTTGAACTGCGCCGCTTCCTCCGAGCCACCGGTGGCATCGCCGGCGCTGTAGGAATGAGCACCTGCCCCGGCCAGTTGGACGGCCTTCGAGCCAGCACTCCAGTATTTCGCGTACCCCGGCGGCGTAGCGCGCCTGTGCCGATAGACTCGTTCCTGACGTATGCGGCGTCATGCCATGGTGCGGCATCGTCCGCCACGGGTGATCCTTCGGTGGCGGCTGCGGGAACCACACATCGCCGGCGTACCCGGCGAGCTGCCCGCTCTCAAGCGCCCGCACAACCGCGTCACGGTCACAGATTTTGCCACGCGCCGTATTGACGATATACGCGCCACGTTTCATCTTGCCGATGAGCTTGTCGTCGAACATATGTTCCGTCTCGGGATGCAGCGGGCAGTTGATCGTCACTACATCGCAAACGCGCACCATCGACTCGACGTTCGGATGATAAGTCAGGTTCAGGTCCTTCTCGACATCCTGCGGGAGCCGGTGCCGGTCCGTGTAGTGCAGTTTGACATCAAATGGCTTCAGCCGCCTTAGAACCGCCAATCCAATGCCGGCGGCAACCGTTCCCACTTCCATCCCCTCCAGATCGTAGGACCGCGAGACACAGTCGGCGATATTCCAACCCTTATTGACAACCCACTGGTAGGACGGAATGTAATTGCGTACCAATGACAGGATCATCATCACCACGTGCTCAGATACGCTGATGCTATTGCAGTAGGTGACTTCGGCCACCGTGATACCCCGCTCGATCGCGGCCTGCAGATCGACATGATCCGAGCCGATCCCCGCAGTAACCGCCAGCTTCAGTTTTGGCGCCTTGGCAATCCTCTCCGCCGTCAGGTAAGCGGGCCAGAACGGCTGTGAGATAACAATGTCCGCCTCCGGTAGTTCTCTTTCGAACACGGAGTCGGGGCCATCCTTGTCCGAGGTTACGAGCAGCGTGTGACCTTGATCCTCGAGAAATTTACGCAGCCCGAGTTCACCGGAGATACAGCCCAAGAGCTCCCCGGGCTTGAAATCGATGTTCTTTGGGGTCGGCAAGGTCTGGCCGTCGGGATAACGTTCCAGCTTGGGAACATCGTCACGGGCATAGGATTTCGGGTAGCCATCTACGGGGTCGTCGTAAAGTACACAAATAACTTTACCCATTTCTTCCCACCTTGGTAACGTGTTCAATAATACCGCCGCTCAGTCGTCTGACTGTGGGAACGACGACTGCCCCTCACAGAGAATCGCGTTGCGGGCGGTGCGCAAACGACCGTTTACGCAACGATCTCGCGCCCACGTACGCTTGCGGCTTTGAGCCCAGGTGCATATATTGCGAAAATCTCATATTATGCAATTAGTTTTGCAACGCCTCGCCGCGCTGGTTCCCCGTCCGCGGTTGCATCTGATCCGCTTCCATGGCGTTGCTCGCGCACAATGCCAAGCTGCGTCCCGCGATCGTTCCAAGTGCGCCGGTCAACACTAATGCACACTCAGCTGATCACGGTGAGACATCCCATCCGTCGACGCCAGTCCGCATGAGCTGGGCCCGATCTAGAATTTGGACAGAACGGTGTTGAGGCAGTCGGTTGAGGAGACGAGTGAGAAGGCTGGATATACATCCTGTATTGTTCACGAAGTCGACCTCATTCGCCCTCCGTGAAAAATCAATGATCCAACATAAGCATTTTTGTTTAATAAAGTAAAAACAAGCTCGGTGGGGAAAAGCCGGTATCCCACCTTCGTGGGATACCGGCAGAACACGCGCCGGCGATGAGTATTGGTTACGCAGCCTGCTTCGCACCCGCGACCTTGCTCAAGGGCTGAGTCACGGCTTCGAAGCCTTTTTCCACCCAAGCGGTGAGTTCGGCTCTGGCAGCTTCGAGCACACTGGCCGTATCGCTGACGATGGCGAGCAGCTTTTCACGCTGCTTGGCTGCCAGTTCGGCCTGGCCGGACAACAGCTCCGCATGCCCTTTAGACTCAGTGGCCAGCTGGATTTGGTGGGCGCAGCCTTCGCTCAGGTTAGTCACGAGGGCCTGCTGTTGCTCGGTCGACTTGGTGAAGGCCTTGGTGTTGATCTCGGTGAGTGCCTTCATC